>JBOFFD010000814.1:0-3174 GCA_051648425.1 Planctomycetia bacterium | reverse complement strand
CGTCGGCGAACAAACCCGCACCCTCGACTACCAAGTCTGGTGCGGACCGGCGATGGGCGCCTTCAACGAATGGACCCGCGACTCGTTCCTGGCCCGCCCGGCCGAGCGCCGCGCCGCCGTCGTCGCCCGCAACCTGCTGCTGCAGGCCGCCGTGCTGCTGCGGGCGCAATCGCTCCAGCATCAAGGGGTGACGGTTCCGCCGGAAGCGGCGCGCGTCCAACCACTGGAAGCCGCCGAACTGGAACGACGCCTGACCGCCGAATAAGCGCCCGCGACCGAAAAAATCCGACCCCATCGTCGGGACGGAAAATTCGTTTGTAGGGCGGCCGTCCCCGTCCGCCACGAAGTTGCGTGGGGCCGGGACTCCGTACCGGTCGGAACAAAGATACCGAACAGTAGGCTTTTTCGCGGGCGGACCAGAGTTCCGCCCTACAAACAACGGTTTTGAGCTCATGCCGGGTCGGCGCCCCTTCCCGGCCGGCTACAATGGTTGGGCGTCTTCGCGGCTTGCCGGCGTTCGGATCCAGCAGGCAGGGTCCAGCAGGCGGTTTGAAGGCAGTTAGGAAGCGGATCGACACCTTGACACCCCGACCACCGGCCCCGGCCGCCGTGCCGTTCGTTCCGCTCGCCGTCGTCGGCATGGGCTGCCTCCTGCCGCGCGCCAGCACGCTGCCTGAGTTTTGGTCGGTCGTCAAGAACGGCGTCGACGCCATCTCGGAAGTCCCGCCGACGCACTGGTCGCCGGCCGACTATTTCGACCCCGACCCCAAAGCCCCCGACCGCACCTACGCGCACCGCGGCGGCTTCCTCTCGCCCATCCATTTCGACCCGCTCGAATTCGGCGTCTCACCCAACAACATCGAAGCGACCGACACCGCCCAATTGCTCGGCATGGTCGTCGCCAAAAAGGCGCTGGAAGACGCCGGCCTGTTCACCTCCGGTTCCGACGGCAAGCCTTGGGACCGCACCCGCTGCAGCGTGGTGCTAGGCGTCACCGGCACGCTGGAACTGGTCATTCCGCTCGGCGCCCGGCTGGGGCATCCGCTGTGGCGGACCGCGCTGCGCGACGCCGGCGTGGCCGACGACGTCGCCGACGACGTGGTCCGCCGCATCAGCGACGGCTACGTCGGCTGGCAGGAAAACTCGTTCCCCGGACTGCTCGGCAACGTGGTCGCCGGCCGGATCGCCAACCGCCTGGATCTGGGCGGCACCAACTGCGTCGTCGACGCCGCCTGCGCCAGTTCGCTGTCGGCGCTGCACCTGGCGGCGATGGAGTTGCAGACCGGCCGGGCCGACGTCGTCGTCACCGGCGGCGTCGACGCCTTCAACGACATCTTCATGTACATGTGTTTCAGCAAGACGCCCGCCCTGTCGGCGAACGGGTCGGCCCGGCCGTTCGACCAAGCCGGCGACGGCACGATCCTGGGCGAAGGCGTCGGCATGGTCATCGTCAAACGGCTGGCCGACGCCGAGGCCGCCGGCGACCGCATCTACGCCGTGCTGCGCGGCATGGGGACCAGCAGCGACGGCAAGGGGAACGCCGTCTACGCGCCGGTCGCCGGCGGCCAGAAGCGGGCGCTGCAACGGGCCTACGCCGCCGCCGGCGTCACCCCGGACCAGATCGACCTGGTCGAAGCGCACGGCACCGGCACGAAGGTCGGCGACGCCACCGAACTGTCCGCCCTGGTCGACGTCTACCGTGAAGCCGGCCGTACGTCGGGTAAAAAGCCCGGCTGGTGCGCCTTGGGGTCGGTGAAGTCGCAGATCGGCCACACCAAAGCGGCCGCCGGCGCCGCCGGCCTCATCAAGACTTCGCTCGCCCTTTACCACAAGGTGCTGCCGCCCACCATCAAGGTCGACAAACCGGTCGACGTACTTTCGACCGCGGACGGCCCTTTCTACGTCAACACCCTCCGCCGACCCTGGATGCCCCGGCCCGGCCAGCCCCGCCGCGCCGTCGTCAGTTCCTTCGGTTTCGGCGGCAGCAACTTCCATTGCGTCTTGGAGGAGTATCGACCGACCAAGACCGCCGTCGATTGGGACGGCGACGTCCAACTACTGGCCTTCGCCGGCGACTCCCCTGCCGCCCTCACCCAGCAACTCGGCCCCTGGCAGACGCTGGCGGCGTCGGACCGTCCGTGGCACGAATTCCGCGAGCAGGCCGCCGCCACCCGCGGCGCTTTCAACCCCGGCGCGGCCTGTCGGTTGGTGGTGGTCGTCCACCGCGACAAGACCGACCTCGCCCGCGTTCTCGCCGCCGCCGTCGCCCAACTGGCCAAGGCCGACGGCCGTCGCGCTTGGGCCACTCCCGACGGCGCCTACTTCGGTTCCGGCAAGCCGCTCGGCAAGCTCGCCGCCCTTTTCCCGGGCCAGGGGTCGCAGTACCCCGGTATGTTGCGCGACTTGGCCTGCCACTTCCCGGCGATGCACGACGTGCTGACCGAAGCCGACGCCGCCTTCGCTCAAGCCACCGGTCGGCCCGACGCCGACCGCCTTAGCGACTACGTCTACCCGCCGCCGGCCTTCACCGCCGACGAAGCCGCCGCGCACGACGCCCGCCTCCGCGCCACCGACGTCGCCCAGCCGGCGCTGGGCGCCGTCAGCCTGGGGGCGCTGCGGGTGCTTGACGGTTTCGGCGTAACGCCCGACGTCGCCGCCGGTCACAGTTTCGGCGAGCTGACCGCCCTTTGCGCCTCCGGCCGAATCAGCGCCGCCGAGTTGCACCGGCTGTCGCGCCGCCGCGGCGAACTGATGGCCGGCAACGGATCGGCGGTTGGTGCGGCCGCCGTTGATCGCGGCGGCATGTTGGCGGTGCAGGCGCCGCTGGCGGTCGTCCGTCAGGCGCTGGCCGAGGCGAAGGTCGCGGTCACGGTCGCCAACCACAACGCGCCGCAGCAAGTCGTTCTCTCCGGTCGCGGCGACGACCTCGATCGCGCCGCCGCCCTGTTCGCCGGCCGGCAGGTGCGCGCCAAACGGCTGTCGGTGGCCGCCGGCTTCCACAGTCCGCTGGTGGCCGACGCCCAGCATCAATTCCGCGCCGACCTCGACCGGCTCGCGTTCGCCCCCGGCCGGATTCCGGTCTTCGCCAACAGCACCGCCGCCGAGTACCCCGTCGACCGCGACGCCGCCTGCGCGTTGCTCGCCGGCCAACTGGCGAACCCGGTCGAGTTCGTC
>JBOFFD010000813.1:0-3768 GCA_051648425.1 Planctomycetia bacterium | reverse complement strand
TTAAACCCGCCTGGTTCAACATTTCGGAAGACGGGCGGACCAGGAGGTCCGCCCTACGCATCGATTCGTCCCGTAGGCCAAGTGATGGCTGGTGGAGCGAAAAGTCGATGCAATCCTCGAAGTCGACGATATTTTTCTGCGAACGGAATGCGGATCGGTTAAACTGAACGTTGTCGAAACGCGCCGGTGGACGTCGCCGGTCGTTTTCGATCATGAAACGCCTTGGTGGGAACCGCTCATGTCGAAGATCGTGGACAGTCTTTGGAGCCTCTCGGCGGGCGAGGCGCCGCAGGCGCCGTTCGTTTGCGACGACGCCGCCCGACCGATGAAGGTCGACGTTTTGGAATCGCGCAGCGTGCCGGCCGGCATGGTCGAACTGGTGACCGACCTCTTCCCCGGCACGGCCAACGGCGCCGAGGGGTACATCGCGGAAGTCAACGGCTTCGTCTACTTCGGCGGCGAAGACGATTCTTCGATCGGCCGGGAATTGTGGAAGACCGACGGCACGGCCTCGGGCACCACGCTGGTGAAGGACCTCTTCACCACCAACGGCAATGGCAGCTACCCCTACAACTTGATCAACGCGAACGGCACGCTGTACTTCACCGCCCGCGACGCCGCGAGCTACGGCGGCCAAGGCCTGTGGAAGTCGGACGGCACCGAAAGCGGCACCGTCAAACTCACCGGCACGATGTTCCGCTTCGTCAACGACCCGGCGGAAATGAACGGGTCGATCTATTTCTCGGGAGGGGCGTACGGCGGCAACGCCGCCAGCCTTGGCATCGAGCTTTGGAAGTACGACCCCACGACCAGCCTGACATCGCTCGTCGCCGACATAAATCCCGGAAGCGGCAGCAGCTTTCTTAGGGACCTAGTGAACTTCGACGGCGTTCTGCTGTTCGGCGCGCGCAACAACCCGTCGATCGGGAATGAACTCTGGCGCAGCGACGGCTCCGCCAGCGGCACCTTCCTCGTCAAGGATCTGAATCCCTTCTTCGGCAACTCCTACCCGAATGAATTGACCGTCGTCGACGGCGAGGTTTTGTTCTTCGCCAGCGAAGGCTCCACCGGCACCAGTCTGTGGAAGACCGACGGCACCGCCAGCGGCACCGCGCCGCTTCAAAGCTTCAACCGCATCTCCTACAACGACGCCCTTGAAGCGAACGGCTTCCTGTATTTCGGCGCGAACGACGGTTCCTCGATCGGCCGGGAATTGTGGAAGTCCGACGGCACCGCTTCGGGGACCGTCCTCGTCGCCGACGTCAACCCGAGCGGCGACAGCTACTCGGAGCCGACCGCGAACATCGGCGGCGTCGTCTTCTTCAGCGCGAACGACGGCTCCTCGATCGGCCGGGAGTTGTGGAAGACCGACGGTACGGCTTCGGGAACCGTCCTCGTCGCCGACATCAATCCGGGCGGCAACTATCTGGGCAGCTATCCGCGCGGCGGCGCCAACCTCAACGGCACGCTGCTGTTCGTCGCCGGCGACGACTCCGTCGGCCGCGAACTGTTCCGACTCGTCGACGACGACGCGGCCGTCGAACCGTTCACCTTCACCGCCGACTCCCCCGCGAGCGGCCCCGCCGGCACGGCCATTCCGCTCGTCGCGACGCTTACCCTCACGGACCTCGACGGCAGCGAGACCGCGTCGATCGTCGTCACCGGCGTGCCGGCCGACGCCACGTTGTCGGCCGGCGTCAAGCAGATGGACGGCACTTGGCTGCTGACCGGCATGGACCTCGGCGGCATCGCCGGCCTCTCCATCACCCCGCCGACCTTCGGCATGTTCAATTTGACGTTCGACGTCACCGTCACCGAAGCGTCGAACGGGGCCACGGCGACCGCCTCGGCGATGATCGCCGTCGATTCGACGAACCCCGACCCCGCCGTCCAACCGTTCACCTTCACCGCGACGTCGCCGGTTTCCGGAGCGACGAACGCCGCCCTGCCGCTGTCGGTGATGCTGACGCTGACCGACTTGGACGGCAGTGAAACCGGGTCGATCGTCGTGACGGGCGTGCCCGCCGCCGCCTCGCTGTCGGCCGGGACGCGCCAGATGGACGGCTCGTACACGTTGACGCCCGCCCAGCTCGCCGGCTTGACGTTCACGTCGCCGACCGCCGGCACCTTCCCGCTGACCTTCACCGCCACCGTTACCGAAGCCTCCAGCGGCGCCATGTCCTCCCAAATGGCGGCGATTTCCGTGACGACGACCGCGCCGGTGATTCCACCGGTGGAAAGGCTGGCGTCGACCCCGACGCTGTCCGTCGCGCCCGCCACGGGACTGGAAGACGCCAGCATTCCGTTGGCGATCACGGCGGCGCTCACCGACACCGACGGCAGCGAAACGCTGGCGGTGCGGATCGCCAACGTGCCGACCGGCGCGTCGTTCTCGGCCGGTACGAATCTGGGCGGCGGCGTGTGGTCGTTCACCGCCGCGCAACTGGCCGGCCTGCGGTTCACGCCGCCGGCCGACGCCAACGGCGCCATCCTGTTGGCAGTGACCGCCGTCTCGACGGAATCGGCCGGCGGCGCCACCGCGACCACGACCCCCGCCAACCTGACGGTGTCGGTGGCGCCGGTCAACGACGCGCCGCGGCTGGCGACGACGTCGCCGTCCGTGGTCGTCCGCGGCATTCGATTCACCGCCAGCGTCGACCGCCTTCAGACGCTCGCCGGCTTCTCGGAAGTCGACGCCGTCCCGCTGTTCCGCGGCATCGCGATCACGCGGACGGCGGGCAACGGCACCTGGCAGTGGCGCAGCGACGGCGCGACGCGGTGGATCAACCTGCCGCGGGTGAGTTCGTCGCGGGCGTTCCTGTTGCGGTTCCAGGCGTCGGTGCGGTTCGTGCCGCGGGCCGGTACGAGCGTCGACGGCGCCTCGCTGTCATTCAAGGCGTGGGACCAGACCGCCGGTCGGCACGCCCGACTGTTCAACGTGAACTCCAACACGGTGGGCGGGACGCGGTCGCTGAGCACGGCGACGGCGCGACTGAGCTTGGCCTCGCTGGCAGCCACGCAGGGACCAGGCCGCGCCGCTGCGATGGCGGCCGCCCTGGACGAAGCCGCGAACGACAAGCCGAAGGCGGCCGGCCTGACGGCGGGCGCCGTCGACGCGGTCCTTTCCGCCGACTGACTCCCACCCAGCGCCGAACCGGCGCGTGCAACACCCATCCGGTCGGCGACGGCCGGTCGCCTCCCGCGCGGGCGGTCGATTCCCTACCGAATCGGCCGCCCGTTCTTTTTTCTTGGATTCGTCCCTTCCGCGACTTTCCGGATTGGACGGAGCCGCCGCGGCAAGACGGGTCGGCAGGGGCGGCGGTGGAAACGGCGGAGAACCGGTCGGCGGCAGCGCGCTTCGCGGCCGTCTTTTCGAGCGATTCGGACGATCCCCATGGCGAAACTGGCCGATCGCGGCATGTTGGGCAAGCGCGGATTCGGGGTTGAAACGCTTCGCGATTCGGCGGGGGCGTGGTGTCAATGGTATGTCTCTGATCGCGCGTCAAGAGGCGGCGTTCCCCGCTTTTTAGGCGGCGCGGACCGCCGCCGGCCCACGAAACGCGCCCAGGGGAATTCGTCGTGAATTCTTCTTTGCGAATTCCGCTTGGAACCGTTGACAGGAAAACCGGCGGCTCCTACTCTCCGCTCCGCTTGGTGACGGCGGAAGGGTCGCGAAAACGACTTTGTCCGCCGACAAGGTGACCACCACGGCAAGCGTTCGTCGCATGATGCACACGCCGGGAAGAGGGCGGCCTTCGGGACGCCGAT
>JBOFFD010000812.1:0-4222 GCA_051648425.1 Planctomycetia bacterium | reverse complement strand
AGATCGATTCCTCGACCGGGATTGGAAAAAGACGATGATTTCAGGCATCACCGGTTCGCTGGCCCGCGTCTTGGAAGACGAAATCCGTCTGACGGTCGGCGCTTTCGAGTACCAAATCCTAGTTCCGGAGACGGTCCGCCGGCAGGTTCAGATGAAGCTCGGCGAAGAAATCTCGCTGCGGACCTTGGAATTCATCGACGGCCAACCGAACAAGGGCCGATTGACCCCGCGCATGGTCGGCTTCCTGTCCGAGCCGGAGATGGAGTTTTTCAGTCTCTTTTGCACGGTCGACGGCGTGGGCGTGCGCACCGCCCTGCGCGCGATGGTAAGACCGGTGCGCGACGTCGCCGCCATGATCCAACAGCAGGACGCCAAACTACTGGAGACGCTGCCGGGGGTCAGCGCGTCGCTGGCCGAACGGATCATCGCGAAGCTGCGTAAGAAAGTGGCGAAGTTCGCGTTGATGGTCGACCGCGGCGACCAGCCCGCGCCGTCGGCCGAAACGTCCGACGTCATTCAGGAAACGTTCCTGGCGCTCTTAAGCATCGGTCATTCGGAAGCCGACGCGCACTCGATGTTGGAAACCGCGCAACAGGGGCGGACGCGGAAATTCACATCGGTGCAGGACGTGCTTCAGGCCGTCTATGAAAAGCAGTAGACGGCCGGTGGCGGGTCAGGCTTTCTTAGACGAAGGAAGAATCAGCCGCACGGTCGTCGGCTTCGACCGCCCGACGACTAGCCGCCCGCCGTGGTCGTAGAGAATGCGCCGGGCGACGGTGAGCCCCATGCCCAAGCCCCGGCCCGCGTCGCGGCCGGAGTAGAACGGCCAAAAAGCGTAGCGTAACGCTTCGTCCGAGAAACCCGGACCGTCGTCGACGACGAAGATGCAGACTTCAGACTCGCGGCGATCGAGCGTCGCGGACAATTGAACGGTTCCCTTCGGGCCGGCCGCCTGGACGGCGTTCACCACCACCTCGGCGACGGCGCGGGTCAGATCAGACGCTGATGCGTCGACGGCCGTCGGCGGAACTTCGGCGATCGTCAATCGTCCGGTGGAGTCGACCCGTCGCAACGCCTCGACGCACCCTTCTTCCAACACCTGCCGAACGTCGACGCGCCGGCGGACGGTGTTCGGCGGGTTGCCGAGGTAGTGAAGGTCGCGGATCATGCGGTGAATGCGGTGGACTTGCGACGTTATCTTAAACAAGGCGTCTCGTCGGTCCGGTTCAGCCTCGCCGGCGAGCAGCCATTCGACTTTGCCGGCGATGGCGCCGAGCGGATTGTGAATTTCATGGCCGGCGCCGGCGGCGAACTGCGTCACCGCTTCAAACAATCGGCGGTCGACGCCGGCGAACCAAGGGGAATCGAAGGAGTCTTCGATAGATTCGGACGTCGAGAACACCGGCGTCTTAAACCGTTCGAGTAAGACGTTGATTCGATCCCACCATTTCTGAAAAGCGGGATCGGGCCGGTCGTCGCACCAATAGACCGTCAAACGGTCGGAGCCGCCGGCGGCGCGGCGCGAACAGCGATACTCCGGGGGCAGGAACTGTTTTTCAAAGTCGCCGACGGCGCCGGCGAATTCGTGTCTTACCGATCGTATCGAACGGTCGAGCCACAAGCCGACGCCGTCCATCCAAATCGCGACGCCGCCGAAAAGTAGGTCGTCGAACAGTTCGACGGCGGCCGCCAGCGCGGAATGCAGCGTCGTCGCCGTCGCCGCTTGCACCGTCCAGTGCAAACGGCGGTTTTCCTGGCGTTCGGCCTGACGAGCCGCCGCTTTCTGAAAAGAGCCGTCGACCGACACCTCTGAATCCCCGCGAGACGCGGCGGCCGACCATCGATGCTCGGCGAGAATTTCCTCGACCGCCGAACCTGATTCCGGCAAGACCGAGCCTCGAAAGTTCGGCGCGGAACGGTTAATCTTAATGAATGATTCCAACGAGCCGACTGCTGGTCCGTCGGGTGCGTCGCCGCTTGTCAACACATCCCAGAAAATAAGATCGGGGGACTTCCCACCCTCGTGAGCGGCGAGTGCAGCCGCGGCGAGCGCCGTCGACGCCGCAGGAGGTGTAAGATCGGCGGCGGATTGCAATTCCGAAGCGACGGCCGACCAGTCGGGCCGAAACTGAAATCGGCGGAGCCAGTAGGTCGGCCCCTCGCGGTTGGAATCACCGGTGGACCTCCGCAAGGCGACGGCCAGCCATGGTCGAGAACGGGCGGCGGCCAACCATGAGACGGGTGAACAGTCGCCGAAATCGACGGGCCGATCGGTCGGCAGTTCGGCCCGGTGCGACTTCGCGGAAATCAGCGGCATGGCGACGGTTTCCGGGTCGCGGCGAAGAATCACGTTCGACGCCCCCGACCTTCAACCGTCACTGAAAAAGCGGCGGACCGCCCGACGCCAAGCGGCGTCAGCGAACCGACGAGGTCGCCGTTTCGATCTGCAACTGTTGGCAGACGCGCTGAATCAATTCCTCGACTTCAAACGGCTTCTGAAGGAAGTCGTTGGCGCCGGAGACCTTCAGTTCGTCGATTTTTTCGGGCTCGACCATGCCGGAGATGCAGATGATTCGCACGTCTTCCAACTGGGCGTCGCTGCGAACGCGCTGACAGACGTCACGGCCGTTGATGTCGGGCAGCATGACGTCGAGCACGATCAAGTCCGGCCGGTACTCTTTCACCAGCATGCCGGCGTCGAAACCGTTGTTGGCGACGCGGACTTCGAACCGACCGTCCTGCTCGAACCCTTGACGGAGGACGTCCACCAAGTCGACGTCGTCGTCAACGAGAAGGATCTCCCGTTTGTCGTTGTCGAGGGCGTCCGTCGGGATGTTGTTTTCTTTCATGAACTTATGCAGGGTTTCGCGAGGGATGCGGCGGAACCGCGATCCCGGAACGCGAAAGCCCTTCAACTGTCCCGAATCGAAACAGCGGATGATGGTTTGTTGGCTGACCTTGCAGATTCGCGCAGCCTCGCCGGTCGTGAAAACGGTTTTTGCGGATCGCATGTTGCCTCGCCTCAACCCTTGATGGGTTGGCTCGCCCTTCGCGGCCAGACCTCGCTCCGTGTTCCTGACGCAGGATCGTGGAGGTCCGTGAACCGTCCCTAGTTCCTTGACCACTTTAGCAATGCGTCGTTCCGCGCAGTTGCGTGCGCAGTACCAACCGCTTGATTTAAAACCACTTACGGCGAATTGACGCCGTAGGTCGGCTTGGAATCGGCCTGTGCCGGTCGAGCGGTCGGCGACACGGTAGACCCTGTCTCAACCACCGATCTTGCCAGGTTTGCCATCCGCAGCGATTATACCTAGCCCCTGAAGCGTGTCAATCCGATCTAGACTGCCCGGCTCTCCGCAAACCCTTGACAATCTTGAGTTTGCAAAACGGGTTGCTTAGACCGACTAAAAAAAGGATATTCAATCATCCTCGAAGCCGCCGTTTTCCGCGTCCAAGTACATCAGCAAGGTCGCCAAGTCGGCCGGGGTGATGCCGCTGATCCTGCCTGCCTGTCCAATGTTGGTCGGCCGCCACCGCGCCAGCTTCTCTCTCGCCTCGAAGCGAAGATTCACCATTCCTGAATATTCTAGCGTGGTTGGAATCGACTTGTCTTCCAGCCGCCGGAACCGCTCCACTTGCCGAACCTGCTTTTCCGCGTAGCCCGAATACTTCAGGTCGAAGACGACCTGCTCCACCGCCCGCGGGTTTCCGCTGAACTCCGCGAGTTCCGGCAGGACGCCGACCAACTGTTCCCAATCGGATTGCGGCCGGGACAACCACCGATCGGCGGGCGCGCCGTCAATCCGCAGCCCTTCCAAACAGTGTCGGATTCTCTCGATGGTTGATTCTTTTTCGGTGAACCGACGCCAGACTTCGTCGTCGACCAGCCCGGCGGTTCGACCGACCGCGGCCAACCGACGGTCGGCGTTGTCATGCCGAAGGAACAAGCGGAATTCGGCGCGCGACGTAAACATGCGGTACGGTTCGTCGACGCTTTTCGTCACTAAATCGTCGATGAGCACGCCGATGTACGCTTGGTTCCGGTCCAACACCACCGGCGGTCGGCCGGCGATCTTAAGCGCTGCGTTCAGACCCGCCATCAGACCCTGCGCGGCGGCTTCTTCGTACCCGGTCGTACCGTTCAACTGCCCGGCGAAATACAAGCCTTCGATCAACTTCGTTTCCAAGGTCGGCCGCAGTTGGTGCGGCGGCGCGAAATCGT
>JBOFFD010000811.1:0-11498 GCA_051648425.1 Planctomycetia bacterium | reverse complement strand
TTGCGGAGGGAGACGACGGCGTGGCACGAAGACCGCAACGGGAAGCAGCGCGGAGTCGACTGGCAGTTCACCACCACCGACGCCAGAATCAAACTGAAGTCCCTCTACCCAAAAATCATAACTTGACGGACCACTAGGGCCGTCCGCTCCACTCGGTCGAACGACCGCGCCAGTGTTCCCTTCACCGTCCGCACCGTCGCGCTGAAAGCGGTCGTGCCGCCGGGCGGTCGCCGGCAGCAGCAGCTCGCGGGGCGTCGGAAACCCGACCCGTGATGTTCTTCCAACGTCGCCCAGCACCTCGGCGGACGGCAGGAATGTCAGGCCCGATACATCGCCGGCGAACGTCAAAACACCGCCGCCCGCATCGGTCCCGACGGCCGACCCGCCGATCTGAAACCGCGACCCCGCCGGCACCCCCGAAATCGTCAGCGCCAGCGTCTCCGACCCGTCCAAGTCCATCAGCGCGACGACCGGATTCAGCGCCACCGCCTGCCCCTGCGACCCGCTCCGCGGCGCCACATTCAGCACCACCGGATCGGCGTCGACGTCCAACTCCGAGACGGTCAACGTAAACGTCTCGAAGTCTTCCAGCGAACCAACGGTGACGCGGACAGTGAAGGAATACGTTCCCGGCCCCTGCGCCTCGGTCGGCGTCCGTCGCGGCGGCCGTGAAGGTGAATGGCAACAGCTCGGAATCCTAAGATCGGCGATCGGCGCCAAGGTCGGTGGACAGTTGATTTCATTGACGGTGACGGTGAACGCCTCAACGTCGGTCGTCGCGCCGTCGCTGACGATCACGTCGAACGTGTAAACGCCGGCTGAAGTAGAGCGAACCGCCAACGACGGCGAAATCGCGAGGACTGGAGTCGCATGACACGGAACTTAGATCGAGTACCCGTTCCGTTACGACGGCGGGGATTTCGCGCTGTTCCAATAGATCGAAAAAAAGGTGTCTAGACGCTTCATGACGAGGGTTTCCACATGCAAGGCTGGCTGGCCGAACTTGAGCTACAATCGTCAATTGAAATGCGGCGGATGCGCGGTACGCAACTAAACACGGCGGCGAACCAGTGTGACTCGATTCATCGAAGAAGAAATGAACAGGTCGGTTGCGGCCGGCCGATATCGCAACCTGAGTGGCCAACGGCGTCGAGCGTGGCCGGCACCGACCGGTCTTCCAACGGATCCAGTCGCCCGACGAACCAGCGGCCTTTCGAGACGGCGGTTTGCGAGGAACGGATCGTCGAAAGCCAGCGGTGCAGCGGCGTACTCATAAGGGCGGCCCTATAAATGAAAACCGGGCCGGCGTCCGAATGGGGAACACCGGTCGTCTCCAAAGTACACGCAATCGCAATCAAGAAGCAACCGCTTTTACAGGCGCGGACAAAATAAACGAAGTGTCGGCTTGTCGCGGGCCGCTGAAGGTAGACTAGACAGTCTTGACGACATGTTTTCGGAAGGTGGTAGGGTGCTATTACGTCGGCATAGATGTAAGTCGGCTGTCGTTGCCAGCGGACACGGCGTGCGAGCCGTCGCGGTTCTACTTACATCCATGCCGACGTAATAAGAGCGTGGAGGCGTCGACTCGCCGGTTCGGACAGTCGAGCCGCCTATTCCACTATTTCGACGGCTTCAGCGGCGTTCCCGGTACGCCAACGTACGGCGTCGTCGTGCCTTCGCCCGCTTTAATCTCTTTGACGATCTTCTTTCGCGTCTCCTTGATTAAGACGGCGAACGGGTCGCCGCTGTAGCAGACTTCGTTGAAGAACGCGAAGGTCGACGCCTCGCCGTCGGTGACGAACATCGGCGCCAGTTTGCCGGCGGTGGTCGTGTAGCTGAAGTTGCCGAAGAGTTCGCTGCGCGCCTTCTGCTTCGCGTGCAGCAGCGTGCCGCCGCGTTCGGTCTTATACCCCAGCACCCACAGCGAACCGCCGTCGTTGGAAACGTGGGTTCCCTCGTTCTCGACGTTCAACTGCCGCGCCCACAGTCGATGGCCGGGTTTCAGTTTCACTTCGCCGGTCGCCACGTCTTCCAAGAACAACTTGCCTTTTCCTTGATGATCGATCCGCGTTTCGACGCTGCGCAAGACGACGGTGCGGTCGGTTTCAATGCGCAGGCCGCCGTTGATCGGTGCGAAATGCTCGATGACCACGACGTCGGCCGACCCGCCGGCAACGATGAAGTCGGGTTTCGACTTGGCGAGATAGTCGATCCACGCCCCGCATCCTAAAACGCGGCGAACCTTGCCGCGAATCTTGACCGGCTTCTCGAAGCTGTAGAACCCGGGGAAGAACACCGTCGTGGCGCCGGAGTCGATTGCCTTCTGCGCGGCGGTCGACGAATCCTTGCCGCCGGTGGGGTCGGCGCCGAACTTGTCGACCACCGCCCACTCGGCCGGGTCGTCCCACGGAACGGTCGGCGTCTCTTCCACCGGCAGCCGCAGTGATTTCGCCGGTCCGTCGAACGGGCTGGTCGCCTTGCCGGCGATGAATTCGGCTACCGTCGGTCCGTCGATCGGCGTCTTACCGTCCTTGTCGACCACGACGGTCTTATAGCCGGTCGTCGCGACGTCGCGGGCGTAGAAAAGATCGGTCGCCAATTCGACGGCCGGCCGCTCCGCCGCCCCGCCGACGCCGACCAGATCGGAATCGAGCAGCGCGGCGAACGACTCGGCCCGCAGCGCCGGCACGGCGTTTTCGCTGCGCAGCCGACGGATCGCGATCGACTGGCCGGCGTTGACGAAGCCGAACTTCGTCTGACCCGACAACTGAATGTTCTCGAACGTCTGACTATTGACCACGGCGCCGGTCTTAATGCCGACCTCGAAGCCGCGGACGACGACGTTGCGGACGAGCAGCGGGCCGTTCATGTCGCGATGGGAGAAGTCCATGCCGACGAGGCCGGCGCCGTCGCGCGATACGACCGCCACGTCGCGGACGGCGCCGGTGTTGTTGGAGTAGAACTGAAGGCCGATCGCGCCGGGGTTTCCGGCGCCGACGTCGAACGTGACGTCTTGAATGTAGTTGTGAAACCAGTCGGCCGAGCCGAAGCCGCCGCACCATAGGATCGCCTGCGGTTTGGCGCGGTCGGTGAAGACGCCGTCTTTGAGACGGATCACGGTTTTCAGCGGGTTCTGACCTTGCAACCAATTGAAGCCGTACGCCGTCTTGCCGTCGGCGTTTTTATTCTTCCATAAGAGCGGGGCCGAGACGAGGTATTCGCCGTTGGGCAGGAAGACGATCACGTGCCGACCCATCGCGTCGTCGAACGCCTTCTGAAGCGCGGCGGCGTCGTCGGTTCGGCCGTCCCCCTTGGCGCCGTAGGGCGGCTTGGTGACGTCGAGCACGACGGCCGAGGCCGGAAACCGATGGTCGGCCGCCGCATCTAGCGTCGCCCCCGGTTCGTCGCCCGCGGCGACAAATGGAAGCATCAACGGAAGCAGCGACGCCGCGGCAAGCACGCGGCCGCGAGTGAGACCGATCATGAGGTCGCCTCTGAAGAAAGAGCCATCGCCGCCGCACCATGAGCGGCGCGGATATCTTATGGAATTCGAGAAGCGGCGTACGGCCGCATTCTGAATGAGGAACGATCGTCAAGGAGGCGGCGCCGCAAGTTTGACGACGGCGGCAAAACAAAAAATAGCGGCCAGGATCGCCAGCGGTCCGAAGATCATCACCAATCCCTTTTGCCGCGATTCCGGCCGCTCGCTGGTGCAGACGGCGATGATGCCGATGATGGCAGCCGGGACGTAGATGATGAACGCTATGATGCACAACACGACCGAGCTTGTTTCGCTTAGGTTGCGGTCAAGCCAACCCATTTTCTTCTTTTTCTTCTTCTTGACATCGATCTCTTCCGACATGGGCGTTTCCTTAGTTGTTCTAGCCTTGCCTGGAAATGCGGTTCCGACGAGGCGTTCGGCCGACGGGGGAAGCCGCCGTACGTCGGCATGGGTGAAATCAATGATCTTGAGAAGCTTGCGCGGCTTCATAAATACGGTTCGGCAAGCGGCGTTCAAGACGGTGAAGCGGGCCGTGTGAACCCGCGAGCGGCCAGCGGCGTCGTACCACTTTCGGGATGTCGCCGTTGACTTTTTGGAAAGGTTCGACATGGAACAGATTCGTTGTTGGCAGATCGACTCCTTCGCCGCGCGCAAGTTCACAGGGAATCCGGCGGCGGTCTGTCTGCTGCGCGACGAAGCCGACCCGGCGTGGATGCAGGCGGTCGCGGCCGAGATGAATCTTGCGGAAACGTCTTTCGTTCGGCCGGCGGCCGACGGCTTCGCGCTGCGCTGGTTCACGCCGACGATCGAAGTCGATCTTTGCGGCCATGCGACGCTGGCGGCCGCACACGCCCTTTGGGAATCGAACGCCGCGCCCGCCGACGAACCGTTGCGGTTTCACACCCGCAGCGGCGTTTTGACTTGTGTTAAGAAGGATGATCTTATCGAACTCGATTTTCCGACGGTTCCCGTCGCGCCGGCCGATCTTGATCCGCGGCTGCCGCCGGCGTTGGGACTGGACCGCGTCGATTTCTCGGGCGCAACGAAGGTCGATCGTTTCTTAGAGGTCGCCGACCCGGCGGTCTTACGGTCGCTGCGACCGGATTTCCGCGCGTTGGCCGCCGTTCCGACCCGCGGCGTCATCGTCACCGCGCCCTCGGACGACCCGCGGTACGACTTCCTGTCCCGGTTCTTCGCGCCGTTGTCGGGAATCGATGAAGACCCCGCCACCGGCTCGGCGCATTGCTCTCTGGCCCCCTACTGGGGCGCGAAGACGGGGAAGGTTGAACTGGTCGGCTTCCAGGCGTCGGCCCGCGGAGCGGAGGTGCGAATGAATTGGGACGCCGACCGAACGCGCCTCACCGGCGGCGCCGTCACCGTCTGGCGCGGCGAAATGGCGTAGCCGCCGGAGCGGCGGTCTTACTCATTCGGCGGGTTTCAGATCCCGCAGCAACTTCAAAGACTCTTCGATCATCTGTTCGCCCGACCCCGCTTGGACCGACGACGTCGTCACTTCGTAGCTTCCCTCGGCGAAGGCGCGTTGGGTGGGGATGTAGAAATCGACGTCGTGAGCCATGGTTAAGACCATCGTCTGCGGAAAGGGGGAATCCTTCTTGATCGCCAAGCCGATTTCCACGAACACTTCGTGCGGCAAGGTGACGACGGCGGCCTCGCGGCCGAGCCGGACGGCGTGGATTTCAAAGGCGAAGTCGGACCCGACGACGGAACGGAGGTGGTCGGTGTTTAGAACGCGCCATGCGTCGACCGCCGTCAGGAATTCGATTGGCTTGCCGGCGGCGACTTCACGCATCGTCGCCTTGGCGCCGGCGAGGTCTTCGGGCGTGTAAGGCCGCAGCGGCGTCTTAACGACGGCGCGTCTTACATCGAGCGGCGCGGGTGTGATCGGACGAAGAGTGGGCCGCATCCGTTCCAACGCCCCGGCCAGCCGCTCGGCCACCTGCGCCGGGCTTGGGTCCGGATCGGCCGTGCGGACGTCGATATGGTTGGTGTCGCCGGCGGTCCCCTGCGCGAACAATGAAACGAAGTCGTCGCCGTAGACTTTCGTCAGATGGGCGGCGAGCGGCGCCGGAAAGTCGGCGCTGAATTCCGGTCTGCCGTAGACTGCGACGTGCATGGGGAAGGTCGACAGGCCGCCGACGGGCTTGCCGTCGGCGTCGCGGAACAAAACGAAGCCGACTTCGGAGTCGGTCGGGCCGGCCGGGCGGACGATCTTAGGGTTCTTCTTACCGGGGTTGAAGACGACCGAGCCGTCGGTCATGTGGAAGCGGCGGTTGAAGGCCAAGTTCGGCTCGTCGACGCGGCCGCCTTCCAGACGGACCGGGCGCAGATTCTTCGCCGCGGCCGCGACGACGGCCGCCGTTCGTTCGACTAAAAAGGCGGGATAATCGAGGTTTTCACGCGGATCGGAACCGTGGCGGGCGACCGCGTCGTCGTGGAACAGATCGCGCAGCGTGCCCATGTACTCGGGGCCGCCGTGGGTGTGGGTCGCCAGCAGGATGATGTTTTCGGCCGGCACGCCCGAGGCCTTAGCGGCGGCGGCGCGGGCGGGATCGGTGAAGCCGCGGCTCATGCCCGTCAAGTCGAAGACGACGAAGGCGAGGCGGCGATCGTCTTGTTCCAAGACTAAGGCTTTGGCCTTAAGCGGATCGGCGACGCCGCGACTGACGATTTCGCCGTAGCCGCCGGCCATGCGGTAGCCGACCGGGGGCGTGACATCGATTACGGCTAAGCCGGCAGTGAGCGGACCGGCGGCGGCCGTCGCCGCCCCTTGGGCGAAGACGAAAACAATGGCGGCGAAGCGCGGAAGTCGTTGGAATATCACCGGTCGTGCTCTCCGTCGCGGCCTTGATGGAGGTCGCTCGCGTCATGGCTCCACGGGGGCGCCGTCACCGCAATCGTCATAGCAGTCCGACCGTGGAAATTCTTTCAACGGCGTCTTGGTTTTCAACCAGTCGACGACCGGCGCCGGCAGTTCGGAATCGCGGAGAAGCACGGCGTCGCCCTCGAAGCGGTCTTCGTCGAAGAGCCAGTGGTAGTGGACCAGGACGGCGTTTCGCAGAGGGACCGCGCCGCCGGCGTCGGCCCATTCCTTCGAGAGATGCGCCGGGATGTTGTAGATCGGCGGAGCGATTTCCACGACGGCGTCGAGCAGGGTCGCCGCCAGGGAAAGAACGGCCTGGGAGCTGCCCCACCACCGGCTCGCCTCGGGGCCGACGAATCCGGTCGAGGCGAACACGTCGAAGTCGCTGACCGCGCGCGGGGACAAGTCACGCTCCCGCAGTAGGCGAAAAAGACGTTCGGCGGTCTGAAACAAGCCGATCCGACGGCGGACGGCGACCATGCCGCCGTTGTAAGACGCCTTCACGCGAACGCGGTCGACGGTCGTCGTCAGCCAGGGGATGCGGTCGTAGTCGACGCCGCACGCGCGGGCGATCTCACGCCAATAGTGGTCGAATGGATCGTCGGGGCTGGCGGTGCACATGCCTTTCATATCGACCGGGCGGGCGAAGAGGTCGGCTTCGGTTAGACGGAAGTCGGGGTCGGCGGCGAAGAAGAGGTCGTCGTCGAGGCTGACGAGTATTTCGTGGGATAGGGTTCGTTCCGCCCAAGCGCAGGCCGCCAGCCGAGCGTAGGTGCCGTACGCTTCGTCAGGCGGGGCAAGCGCTTCGACGACGGTGTGGACGCCGAGCCGTTCAAGCGCCGCGCGGCAAGCGGCCCCGATTCGACGCGCCGGCCGCGGCGAGACGGCGTAGACGGCGGCATCGGCGTAGGCGCCGCCGAAACGGCGAAGGCTTTCGACGAGCAGAACCGCCTGCGCTTCGAGCTTGCCGCGTTCCACCGAAAGCACGAAGGAGCAGTCGGGCGACTTCATGGGAAAGTGTACTTTTCAATCCGGGGAATGGTTGGTATAGGCTCGTATTCGGCGTAAAAGCGCAAGGTCCGACGCCGCCGCCCGGTCGTCATACGGCGACCGGTGCGGCGAGACCCATTTACGGGCGAACGATCCATGTTTCGGGCGTTGATCGATCGTTGGAAGCGCGGCTCCGCATCGATTCGGCTGCCGACGACTCGCCGGAGACCGATCAAGGCGAGCGTGGCGATGGTCGTCTACGACGGCGAGCGCACGATCGCCGAAGCGATAGACAGCGTGTTGGCGCAGCAGGTCGATTTCGAGTACGAACTCGTCGTTACCGACGACTGTTCCAACGATCGCACGGCTTCGATCGTGGAGGAGTACGAACGGCGCCGACCCGATCGCGTCCGGCTCGTTCGACGCGAAACCAACCTCGGCGTCGTGAAGAACTTCCTGCGCACCTACGGCGACTGTCGCGGCGAGTACATCGCCTTTTTGGACGGCGACGACTACTGGACGTCGCCGCACAAACTGCAACGGCAGGTGGAACTGCTCGACCGTCGTCCCGACTTGGCCCTTTGCCACCACCGCTGCCGGATGGTTTCCGACGACGCGCCGGCCGACGGCTGGCTGCACCCCGCCGACGACGGACCGATCCCCGCGACGCTGGAGGATCTTTTGGCCGGCGACTGCATCACGACGTCGTCGACGATGGTGCGCCGGCTGTTCGACGAGCTTCCGAGCTGGTGCGACGCGATGGGGGTTCCCGACTGGCCGACCTTCGTGCTGCACGCGCGGCACGGCGGGATCGGATACATCGAAGAGCCGATGTCGGTCTATCGACTGCATACGAGAAGCGCGTGGTCGAGCTTGTCGCGATTGGAGAAACTGCCCCGGAAGATCGACACGCGGCGGCGGATGGCGGCCGTCTTAGGTCCGCGCTACGACGCGATCTTACACCCCGTGATCGCTCGGCTGACCGACGAACTTAACGGGCTGCGCGAAGCCGCCCGGCTTGAACCGCAATGCTAACACGACCGCCGTCGGGACGAAACGGCTACTTGACGGCGGGCTTTTTCGCCGCCTTTTTCGCCGCCTTGGCGGCTTTCTTCGCGGGTTGGCCCGGTCCCGGCGCCCAGACCGGCGCGACGTTCCCCTTGTTCCATTCGTCCCACTTCGCGCGCAGCTCTTTCACTTTTTCCGGCTGATCGGCCGAGAGGTCTTTCGCTTCGCCGATATCGTCGGCCAGGTTGATCAGCCGCGGCTCTTTGCCGTCGACCCGCGAGACGACCAGTTTGTGATCGCCGTCGCGCACCGCCCATTGCTCGCCGAAGCGCCAGTACAGGGTTGGGTGGGGCCGACCCTTTTCGACGCCGGCGAGGAAGGGCATAAGGTCGACGCCGTCGAGACCCCACGCCGCGTCGATCTTAACGCCGGCGGCGGCCAACACCGTCGGCATGACGTCGAGTTGAATGATGGGATTGGTGTACGTACCGCCGGCGGGAATCTTACCCTTCCACTGGACCATGAACGGCACGCGGGTGCCGCCTTCGGACGTGGACGACTTGTAACCGTGCAGCGGGCCGTTGCCGGAAGTCGTGCTCAGCGTCGGGCCGCCGTTGTCGGCGAAGTACCAGACGATGGTGTTTTCTTCGGCGTTGATTTCGCGTACTTTCGCCAAAACCCGGCCGACGGCGTCGTCCATGGCCGACAGCATCGCGGCGAACGTCCGCCGTTTTTCATTTTCGATCTGTGTGAAGCGGTCGAGATACTTTTTCGGCGCCTGAAGCGGCGCGTGTTGAGCGTTGAACGGCAGGTAGAGGAAGAATGGTTGGTCGGCATGCTTGCCGATCCAGTCGACCGCTCGGTCGGCGTAGGCGTCGGTGGTGTAGAAGTCGGGGTCTTCGATCAAGCCCGGAAGGTCGTCGACGCGGCTGTCGACGAGATGTGGGTGGTAGAAGGGGGAGTTTTCCAAGGTGCCGTAGAACTCGTCGAAGCCGCGCTTCGTGGGGCGGAACTGAGTATCGTCGCCGAGGTGCCATTTGCCGACGCAGCAGGTGGCGTAGCCGGCCTGCTTCAAGTGGTCGGCGAGGGTGGTCTCCTTCAGCGGCAGGCCGACGCCGCGGCCTCGGCCGTTGAATTCGTGGCCGAAGCGGGTGGGGTATTTGCCGGTGAGGAGGCCGGCGCGGCTGGGGCTGCAATAGGTCGCCGCCACGTAGCCTTGGGTGAAGCGGACGCCCGCCTTCGCAATGGAATCGATGTTGGGCGTGGGGATTTCCTTGTTCCCCTGGCAGCCGAGTTCGCCCCAGCCTAGGTCGTCGCCCAAAAGGACGATGATGTTCGGTTTCTTGGCCGTTGCATCGGCCGCGTCGACGGACGTCCCGCCAGCGACCAGCGCTGTCAGGCAACAGGCCGCCGTCTTCAGATACGTGTTCGCCATTCCCATCGAACCTCCTGGTGGATTGCTCCTTGGTGCTTGATGTCGATGCGCGGGGCGGCCGTTGAAATTCATGCCGTCGCGAGAAACAGTCGGAATCGACGGTCTGAGACAGGGCGTGTTTGTTAGCCGCGGCTTTCCTCCGCGGCGCGTCCGTTCTTCGCCGTTGGTCGACGGCCAAAGGAATAAGACGCACCGCTGAGGAAAGCGGCGGCCAACAAGACGTCCTCGCCTGCTTTCAGACGCACTCACTTTCGACCTGGGCCGACGGGCGATGAAATGAACACGCCGGGCCGACCTGCTAAGACAGGTCGGTCCGGCGCGCGGGATACCATTGTTTTCGACCGGCGGGCGTCACTTCTTTTGAAGGGTCCGCAGGTATTCGAGCAGGTCGACGAAGTCGAGCGGCGCGAGGCCGGCGGCCAGCGCCTCCGGCATGCTGCTTTGCTTCATCACCCGGCGTTCCTCGATCGAATCCTTCGCGATCTCGACGACCTTGCCGGCCACGCGCATCGTGACCGTCTTCTCGGTCTCAGCCGAGACGAGGCCGTTGAACAGCACCCCTTCGTCGGTGAGGATGAGGGTCGCCAGATACTTCTGGTCGAGCTTGGCGTTCGGGTCGATGATCGACTCGACGATGTCGTGCGCCTTGAGTCGCGTCGCGACGTCCGTCAGTGCGGGGCCGAGTTCAAAGCCTTCGTTGCCGACCATGTGACAGTTTCGGCACGACCGCGAGAAGACCTGCTTGCCGTTTTCCGGATTGCCGCGGATCGCCAGGATTTCGTCGGTGGCTTGTTGCCGCTGCGAGGTCGCCTTGGTCGAAAGCAGTTTTTCCATGATCTGCTGGGCTTTGGCGCCCGGCTTGTTGGCGAACAGGTAGTCCTCGACGAACTTCACGCCCTTCGGGTAACCCTTGGACAGCGTCCCCGCCTTCGCGGCCGGCTCCCACACGTTCTGCAAGGCGCCGAGGGTGTGTTGCAGGGTGTAAGAGACCCAGTAGTCGGCGGGCGCTTCAAGAACCGTCAGCGCGGCGTCGATGGAATCGACCGTCGGGAAGAAGCTGAGGCCGCGCAGCGCCTCGACCCGCACCCGCGGATTTTCGTCGGCGACGGCGGCCTTCAGGTAGCCGAACGCGCCGGAGAGGTAGTCGCGTTCTTCGGTCAAGACGTGGACGGCGGCCGCCCGCGCCTGCGGCATCTTCGCCTTCAGAACCTGCTGAACCAGCGCGTCGTCGACGCGGTGGAAGCTTTGCTGCACCCACAACGCTTCGGTCGTCAGGCGGTCGTAGTCGCGTTCGCCCGGCTTCAAGCCGGCGAGCCACGTCTTAACGGCCGCCGTCACCTTGTCGGCCGGGCGGTCGCGCAGTTCGGTGCGGGCGCGGTAGCGGACGCGCGGTTCGTACTCGCGCAGTTGGTCTAAGAGTTCCGCTTCAGATTTGCCGTATTGCAGCACCGGCGTCAGCAGCGGTTTGTCTTTGTTGACCATGCGGTAGATGCGGCCGTGGGTTTGGTCGCGGTTCGGGTCTCGTTGGGAATACTGCATGTGCCCGATGAGGGCGTTGGCCCAGTCGCCGAACCAGACGGCGCCGTCGGGACCGATGAGCGGATCGACGGGGCGGAAGTAGCGGTCGGTGCTGGAAAGGAGGTCGAACGGCTTCTCTTGGCCGTCGATCGTTTGTTTCACGC
>JBOFFD010000810.1:0-5799 GCA_051648425.1 Planctomycetia bacterium | reverse complement strand
ACTGCGCGCCACCGGCTACGGCTTCATGAATCTGGTCAGCATCAGTTGCGGCGGCTTCGCCGACTGGGCGTTCGGCGCGCTGCGCGATCGGCAGGCGCCGCTCAATATCATCTTCGGCGTGTTCGCCGGCTTGGCGCTCGCGTCGATCGTCGTCGTTTTAAGCATCAAGCCTAAGACCGATTGGGAACTCGCCGGCGGCGGGAAAGGAAAATCGTAATGGCGGGTTTCGTCGGGCCGCGGGGAATCATTCCTCCCTTGGTGACGCCGTTGGAATCGGACGGCCGGCTGGACCGGTCGGCGCTGCGACGGCTCGTCGACCGCGTGGTGGAGGGTGGGGCGGCGGGAGTCTTCGCGTTGGGGACGACCGGCGAAGGCCCCAACCTGTCGCACCGTCTGAAAGAGGAAGTCGCCGTCGCCGTCTGCGAAGCGGCGGCCGGGCGCGTGCCGGTGTTCGTCGGCGTCAGCGATCCGTCCCCCGCGAATTCACTGGAGCTGGCCGGCGTCGCGGGGAAGGCCGGGGCGGCGGCGGTGGTCGCCACGGCGCCGTTCTACCATCCGCTGTCGACCCACGACCTGCAGCGCTACTTTCTTAGACTCGCCGAAAAGTCGCCGCTGCCGGTCGTCTTATACAACATGCCCGCCTGCGTGCGCGTGGAGCTCGATCTGGCGACGGTCGCCCGTTGCACCGCCGCCGCGAACATCGTCGGCGTGAAGGACAGTTCGGGCGACCTCGTCTACTTCCGCCGACTCCTGAAGATGCGCGATCTTAGACCCGACTGGACCTTCTACGTCGGACCGGAACAGTTGTTAGGGCCGGCGACGCTGGCCGGCGGCGACGGCGGCGTGAACGGCGGCGCCAACTACGCCCCGCGGCTGTTCGTCGACCTGTACGACGCCGCCCGTCGCGGCGACCACGGCGCCGTCCACCGGCTGCAAGACCGCGCCGCGAAGCTCGGCGGCGTCTATCAGGTCGCCGACGACTTCATGGCGGTCGCCCGCGGTCTCAAATGCGCCCTGAGCCTGGCTTGCGTCTGCACCGACGTCATGGCCGAACCGTTGTCGTCCTACGATGAGGACCGACGCCGGCTCGTCGCCGAAAGGTTGCGGATTTTCGAGGACTCCGCCAAGTGAAGGCGATGCACCGACGATTTCAGCATAGAGCGACGTGGATTTCACTATCGCCCGGACGGCCTTGGCGATCATTGAAATGATCCCGTCGGTCGGAACGCCTCGCCGCTCAGGATGTCGGCTGGCGTCGTGAAATCACCGCTTCGGAACCGTTGGCGGCTCTTCGACTTTCGTCGGAACCTTCAGCGTGGAATTCTTTTCCGAGGCTGCCGGCGGCTTCGCTTCCGGTTTCAGTTCGGGTTTCAGTTCCGGTTCGGCGTCGACGAAGTCGATGCGCGTGTCTTCGCTCCAGGATCTTAGTTCGATCCACCGGCCGCCGGCGTTCGACGCCAGTTGATTGAAGGCGATGTAGTCGTCGCGCGTCTGCTCGCCGAGCGTCGCGCCGGTTCGTTTGTCGATGAGGGCGACGGTGGTCTTCCGCGTCGGCGGCTTGCCCGCCTTCGGTTTGTCGTCCACTTCCACGCCGAAAGTGATTAAGACCGGAATCCGTTCGATGTTCGACACCATGAGCGATTTGCCGCGGATTTCCGTCTGCCACGCCAGCTTGCCGGTGGCGCGGTCGTAGCAGCGCAGCGAGCCGTTCACCGGCCGGGCGACGACATCCATCGACGTCGGAATGTACCACACGTTCGGTCCGCCCGCCTTCTCCACCGTCAAGTAAGACCGCTTGCCGTCTTGCAGAAACTGCATATTTCCCTGCATCCGCGCCAGTTCGGTCGGCAGCCGATCGCTTAACAGCGTCGCACCGTCGGCGATGTTGAGAACGGTGGCGAGACCCGTCGGCTCGACGAAAATCGGTTCGCCGTCCGGCGCGAAGAACGACCGCGTGCCGGGCGGAAACTGCTTCCGCCAGATCGGGCGTTCCAACCAAGGGTCCCACAGCTCGGCCGTCAAGCGCGCCGCCTGATGGCGCACGACGAACAAACCGCGGCCGACGACCTGCCGGCGGTAACGGAACAGTTCGCCCAGCGAGCCGCGCCGCAGCAGGCGGCCGTCGAGGGTTCGGTGGGCGGTGTACGAACCGTCGGCGGCGGCGATGAACAGTACGTCGGCGTCGCCGAAGACCTGGGCGTCGACCTTGACGTTGCGCCGCCGCCAAAGGTCGTCGCCGGTGGCGGGGTCGACCGCGACGAGGTCGGCGTTGGCGCGGACGACCAACACGTCGGGCGTGGCGACGATCGGATTCGGCGAGCCGCCGTTCTGGCCGTAGCGGTAGACGACGTTCGGCGCGGCGCCGCGGCGGTTCAGGCGGCTTAGCTCGGCGGCCGATTTCGCGCCGCCCGCCGTGGTTTCGCGCGCCCAGACGAGCCGTTTCTGCGAAACGGAAACCGCCGCCAGCACGTTGCCTTGTTGAAGGAACGCCAACCGTCCGAGGTGCGGGAAACGGGCGACGCGGGTTTGGCCGTACTCGACGAAACCGTTGCCGGCGAACCCCAGCTTGATCGTCCAGGCCGAGTGTCCGGTGCGCGGATCGGTGGCTGCGAAAATCTGCTGCAGGGCGTCGATACTCCAGAGGTGGTCGCCGAAGGAAGGCGGGGCCGGCTCGACGGGCTGCATCCGCCGGACGGCGCCGTTGCTGGGCGTGCTTTTCTTCAGCGAGAAGCGGACGCTGCGGAAAGTCCACTCCTCGTCGGCGCCCGGCGTGGCGGCGGCGGGGGTGGGATCGGCCTCGGTCGCCAGGTCGGCCAGCGACCGGCCGGCGTCGTCCTTCCAGTCGGGGAACCGGGTCGACGCCTGGCGGAAGTAGAAGGCGGCGTCGTCGCGCCGACCGACGGCCGTCGAGCGCGCCGCCAGTTCCCGCCACCCGTCGACCGCTACCGCCGGGTCGGTCGATTCCGCCGCCGCCAGCGGCAGCAGGTCGTCGATTTCCGGCGCTCGGTCGGCGGCCGGCGGTGTGATCCGCGCCAAGTCAAGCCGGGCGCGGTCGGCGAACGGCCAGCCGGCGCCGACGGCGACCAGCCGGCGCAGCGTCGCCTCGTCGTTCGACGCCCCCGCCGTGGCGCGCTCGGCCTCGAAAGCGGCCAGTAGTTCGTCGCGCGGCGCCGTCGACGTCAGCAGCCGGTGCAGCATCCGCCGGTTCCACGCCGTCGGCTGAAGCGTCACGTCGCCGTCTTCGACCGGACCGGGGGCGGCCAACCGGGCGTGGGCGTCGAGCGCGGCGACGGCGGCGGCGAAATCGCGGGCGGCCAGACGCTCTTCGGCCGCCAGCCGTAGGTGGACGCCCCGCTCCGCGTCGCCGCTTGCCAAGGCGGCCAGGTCGGGAAGATGCTCGGCGGCCCCTGCCGGGTCGTCCAGCGCTTCGCGCGACGCCACGTCGAACAGCAGGGCCAAGAGCGACCGGCGCAGTTCGGGCGAAGCGGCGGCGGCCGAGGGTCCGCGCAGCGCGTTCCGCAGATCGGTCATGGCGGCGAAGGGATGGTTTTGGCCGACGGCCACCCGCGCCCGCTGCAACAGGCCGGCGGGGTTGGTCGGGTCGACGGCCAAGGCGGCGTCGACTTCGCGGCGGACTTCGTCCAGGCGGGGATAGGCCGATAGGCCGAACGGGCCGGCGGCGAAGATGCGGTCCGCGCCGACGACTAGATTGCCCAACGGCCGACGGCGCCGTTCCCGGCCGCGGCCCGTTTCCTTTCCGGTCGCCAGATCGAGCGCCACGATGGCGCCGTCGGCCAGCGGGACGAAGTAGCGGTCGGCGTCGGCGAATCCGCGTCCCACCGGCGGTTCGACGACGTTTTTCGTCCAAGCGGTCCGACCGTCGGCGGCATGAACCGCGCGCACCCGGCTGCGCCCGACCAGCACCAACAAGCCGTCGTACACGCCGTCGACGGCGTAGTCGGTCGAACGGTCGATCCGCCACCGCACTTTGCCGTCGGCGGCGTCCAGGGCGTACAGTTTGTCGCCCAGCGCGTTGGTTAGGAAGACCCTGCCGGCGGCCACCAGGGGGGCTTCGGTCGCGTGGTAAGAGGGCGGCGGCGGCAGCGTTCCCATCCCCTCGAAGTGCGGCGATACGTAGGTGGCGTCGGCCGCCGCATCGAACTCCCAAACGATCCGCCGCGTCCACGGATCGAGGGCGACGACCTTGAACAGGTTGGTTGGGCAAATCAGCAGGCCGTCGGCGTGGACGGGCGCGGCCCGCTGCGCCCGACGGAACAAGTCGCCTTCGACGCTTCGCTCCGAAACGGCCAGGCTCTGCGTCCAAAGGACGGCGCCGGTTTCCGGTTCGAGGCACGCCAGCCGGATTTCCGATCGGTCTTCCAGCAGGACGAAAAGCCGGCCGTCGGCGAGGGTGGGCGGGCCGAAGAAGTACGCGCCCGGCAGCGGCGGCGGTAGGCCGTCGGCCGGTTTCGTCGGGTCGATCCAGCCGCCGACGCGCCACGCCGGCTTGCCGGTCGTCTTGTCGAGTGCTGTCAACCGATTGACGCCGCGACGCGCGAACTCTGGGTTAGGTTGTTGTTTGCCGTTGAGAAAGAGGTTCGGCTGGACGAACGGCGAGGCGACAATCGCATCGACCAGATAAACGCGCGCGTCGTCAACGGAAAGCGTGCCCGCCAGCGCGTTCCCCAGCACCGTCGGTTGGAGGTAGGCGAAATTGTTCTGCACGCCTTGCAGCATCGGCGAGTCGGGGCTTTGCGCGTCGAGCGGGTCGCCCTCGGCGTAGGTCCACCGGACTTTGCCGTCGGCGGCGTCGAAGGCGGCCGTGCCGAACGCCCCGCGGTAGTAGACGACGCCGTCCCGCACGACGGGCGTCGTTTCCACCGCCAGCGGCTGGGTCGCGGCGTCGGCTTGGTCCAGCAGTGTTTTCATCGCCTCGGCGACCACCGGGTGCCGAGTGAACGGCGCCGACCACAGCTCCGCCAACAGCGGCGGACCGACGGCCGCCGGTTCCGCGGTCGACGCGACCGACGCCGCCAGGTTGGACAGGCGGTCGGCCGTCAGCGGCGCGCCGGCGGCCTTGACGGTTTTCGCCGCGGGCATCGCCAGCACGGCGGCCGCTTGGTCGCCCCGGCCCAACAGCGCCAGCGCCGCCGCCCGCTTGGCGTACACCGCCGGCCCGACGCGCCCGGCGTGCGTCGACGCGCGCAGCAGCCGGTCGAGGTAGAACAACGCCAAGGCGGCGTGGCCGCGGTCGAGGTGTTCGGCGGCGAGCCGATTGGCGGCGTCGAAGCCGGCGTCGGTGAGAAAGTACCGGCGTTCGACGGCGCCGAACAGGCTGAGGTCGCCCTTGGCGGCGGCGTCGGCCAGAAGAGCGGCCGCCGGCCCCGCATACAGCAATCGATAGACATCCAGCCCTTCGGGACCGAGCGCCAGCAGCTTCGTCTCGGCGGTTTCGTGCAGGCTTTTCCACTTGCCGGGACCGACGGCGACGAACGCTTCCTCCGGCTGGTCCAGCACCGACTGCAACAGCGGCGCCGCCTGGGCGGGCCGGTTTTCTTCGATCAAGCGGTCGACGGCGGCCAACGTCCGTTGCGCCTGCGGATTGGTGATGGGGGAGGTCGGCGCCTTGCGGACCGTGTCGGGGCCGCCGAAGCCGGCGCGGGGCCCGCCCGGCGGCATCCCCGGCGCCGGCAGGCCCATCGCCCGCAGGATGAGCCTCTCCATCCCCTTCTGCAACGGGTTCAAGCCGGGGTCCGGCGGTTTCGCCTTCTTGACGGACTCGGACGCGCGCGACGGCAC
>JBOFFD010000809.1:0-5157 GCA_051648425.1 Planctomycetia bacterium | reverse complement strand
GCATTTTCGAGTAGACGGCGTACTGCTCTTCTTCGGTGGGAAACGACCGGCGGGCCAGTTCCAAAAACTCGCTGCGGAACAAGCCGACGGCGTCGACGTCGACCTTCACGCTGCGGGCGACCTCCGGCAGCAGGTTGACGGTCGCGTGCAGGTCCAACGGCGGCTCGACCAGCAGTTCGCCGTCGTCCAGAAGGTCGGCGTCGCGGCGGGCGATCAAATCGATGCAAAGCCGCCGCCGCTCGCCTTCGGGGTTGATGAAGCAAACCGCCGAGTCGCCGTCGAGGAACAGTTCGTCGCCGTCCTTGACGACCGAAACGACGTGCGCGACGTTGGTCAACATCGGAATGCCCAGGCTGCGGGCGAGGATGGCGACGTGGCTCGAGGCGCCGCCTTTCTCGACCAGAATGCCGCGCAACCGCGGCAGGTCGCAGGCGAACAGTTCCAAGAGGGAGACTTCATGGCCGACGACGATCACCGAATCGCCGTCGTCGGTCGGTTTGGCCAGGATTTCGGCGCGATGCAGCAGACGGCGGAAGACGTCTTTGACGTCGTAGATCCGTTCGTAGAAGACGGGGTTGTCGAGCTGCTGGTAGGCCCGCAGGTAGTCGCCGCAGACTTCCACCACCGCCTGTTCGACGCTGCGGCCGGCGTCGATCCGGCTTAAGAGGTCGCGCTGGACGACGGTGTCTTCCAGCATGAGCCGTTGGGCCTGCATCAAGGCGCCGAACTGGTCGCCGAGGATGTCGGCCAAGTGGCGGGCGGCGCGGTCGATGTCGCGCCGGCCATACTCCAACGAAACTTGAAGGCGATCGCGCTCCGCTTCGACGCTGTCGGCCGGCCGCGCCACGAGCGCCGGATTGGTGAAGTCGAACTCCTCGAAGCGCATGGCCCGCCCACGGGCCGTGCCGGCGCTGGCGGAAAACCCCTGCAGTTCGCTGGTCGGCGGCTTCGGGCGGACGAACGCCTCTTCGTTGCGGCGGTGGACGGCGGCGGTCAGTTCGCGGTTCAGCCGGGCGTTGATGACCAGCACCGCGAGTTGCGCGGCGACCCCGGCCAGCATCCTCATTTCGTTGGCGTGATAGGTTCGGCGGTCGCGGTGCTGGACGACGAGCACCCCTTCGACGATGCCGCCGTGAATCATCGGCACGCCCAGGAACGACGGATACTCTTCCTCGCCGGTCTCGGGGAAGTACCGGTAGCGGGGGTGGTTGGGGGCGTCGTTGGTGGCGACGGCCGATTTGCTTTCCGCGATCAGGCCGGTGAGACCCTCGTGGATCGGCATTCGGACCGCGGAAACGCACTCGGAGCGGAGCCCGACGGTGGCGCTTAGGACCATGTCGCCCGTCGCCCGGTCCATCGTGTAGACGGAACAAACGTCGGTGCGGAAACGCTGTTGAATGTGTCGAACGATGTTCGACAGCGTTTCATTCAGGTCGTGGCTGTTCGACACCAACTCGCAGACTTCGCCGAGCGTCAAGAGCAGCAGCGAATCCGGGGGTACGTCGAGCGATCGCTCCACCAGGGCCTCCAACATCACGGTTCCGCCGTCGCCTCGCGCTGAGTCCCAAAGCATGCACCTCCTTTTGCATCTTTCATGCCGACGGCAGCGCCCCGCCGTCGCATCCTAGCCCTGCCGCGCCGGAACTTCCCCGCGCGAACGACGGCAAAAGCCAGACACCCTCACGAATGTCCCGCTCCGTCGCCGTCCATCCCCCGATAATCGCGGGATTTTCTCACACTATAAGCCCGACAACTACAATCGATGCGGCAAAATGAACTTGCCAACTAGAACGACTCTTCGTCGACGCCGAGTTTTCCTAATCCTTGCACGGACACCGACTCTTGCTTCATTGTTAGGCGATACTGCCGAGAATTCTCGCCGATCTCACATGAAGATCATGTTGTCCTGCGACAAAAAGGCACGACGTCGGGCCGAAGGAGAGACTCGTCTTTTACCTGTTCGTCGTTGCGACGACTTCCGTCGCCCGCACCACTGGCAGCGGACCCGATTCTACGCCAAATTCCAGGCTTTGCGAACCGCCCACTCGACCGACAGCAACGCCGCCGCCGCGATCATCACCCACGCTCGGTCCCACAGCGCCGTCGGCACGCCCGGCAGCGTCTGCCGTTCGCCGCGGTCGACGAACAACGCCGGCAACCGGTCGACCTCGTCCGGCCCGAAGACCAACCCCTTCGTCCCCTCCGCCAGCCTTTCCAGACGAGCGGTTTGACGCCGAACGTCGGCGAACTCAAGGTCCGGCGCGGTCACTTGAATCGTCCGCTCCAAGACCTCCGAACCGCCCTGTACGAGCAGTTGCAGCCGATACTCGCCGACCGTCGGCGGCAGGAACGGGGCGGCAAAGGAACCGGGACGTCCGACCATCGGCTTCAAGGCGACGGCGTGGGACGCGCCGGTCGGGTCGACGACCGTCAACGCCGCCTCGGCGTCGGTCGACGGGCGGTACTCTTCGTCCAACAGGCGAACGGCCAGGTTCAACGGCGCGCCAAACTGGAAGCGGTCGCCGTCGAGGACGAACGAACCTCGGCCGGCCCCGCGCAGCAGTCGGCCTTCCCCAAGGTAGCGCACCCACTGAATCCACAGCCGATCGTACAGGCGGTCGCCGAGCTGTCGCAGCCGCCACGTCTCCGACGAACCCAGGTACAACACCCGACCCGAACCGAAAAACTGCACGGCGACGGCCGGCGGCGCCCCCGTGGAACCGATCGTCCGTGGATCGGAGAAGGTCGCCAGCACGCTGGCCGCCGGCTTCACGCCCCCGGTGGGAAACGAGGCGAAGAAACCAGGGAACTCCTTCCAGCGAAGCTGCGACGCCGCCGGGTCGTCGTCCAGCCGCAACAGTGGGCCGGCGACGCCGTCCACCGTCAAAGCCAACGGCCATGCTTCGCGTCCCGCCCCGACGTCCGTCGAGATCGGCACGTCGCGCAGCACCACCGGCAGCAAGTCGACGACCGGGCGCAGCGTTTCGTCGTGCGTCAGCCGGGGCGTGTGGATCGGCCCGGCGGCGAACAACAGACCGCCCGCCTGCCGACCGACCCATTCGGCCAGCAGCGGGCGACCGGCCTGCGACAGCGTCGTCCAATCGAAGTCCATCGCGACGACCACGTCGAACGAAGACAGATCCTGTTGGTCTTCGGGGAACACGCGCCGCGCGTCGCCGGAATCGACGGTCGACTCGGCGCCCGCCGACTGCAACAGCACCGACAGTTCCATCGTCGGGTCGCGGCGGAGCAACGCCCGCAGGAACTGAAAGTCGCGGTTGGGACCGCCGGCGGCGAGCAGGATTTTGGTGCGCCGCTCGACGACTTCAAACGGCGCCGCGGCGACGTTGTCACCGGTCTGCTTCTCGCCGGCGGTCGCGGCCGCCCGCAGCCGCAGCCGCCAATCGCCCGGCGCGGTCGGCGTCCAACGGAACTCGACGGCCAGCGCCGGCCCGTCCGACTCCGGCTTCACCTCGCGCTTTTCGATGACGACGCCCGACCGCGGGTCGTCGCGCTGTTCGACGACCAAATCGAGCGGCACGACGACGTTCGCCGCCCCGACGACCTGCACGAAGGCGGTCGCCTTCAGTTCGTCGCCGCGAAAGACGCGGGCCGGCGCCTGCAGGTCGGCGATGCGGACGTTCACGGCGGCGTCGGCCTGACCCAGCGCCACCACACCCAGCGGTGTCGCCCCGCGGACGGCGGTTTCGACCGCCGCCGCCACTTCCACGCCGACGTTGTTCTGGCCGTCGGTCGCAATCACCACCCCCGCCAGCGTCGGCGACGCCTCCCGCCGCAGCAGCTCCGCCAGCGCCTCGCCCAACCGCGATTGGTCCTGCGTCGGCTTCAGACGTTCGGTCCAATCGATCGGCGCTTCCTCGTCGCTCGCGGTCAGTTTCGGTAGCAAGGCGACCGGTTCCAGCGTCCGCCCGTAGCCGTACACCGCGACTTCGTGCGTGCGGCGCAGTTCGGGAAGAAACCGCCGGTCGGCCATTGCTTCCGCAAGCTTGGCGGCCCGGGTGACCGTCGCGGAGGCGCCGTCGGCGTCGTCGATGGTCATGCTGAGCGAAACGTCGGCCAGCACCGCCACCCGCGACGGCCGGTCGACGATCACGTCCCACCGATCGCGCGGGTCGAGCAGCACCCAGAAGGCCAGCGCCCACGCGCCCAGACGGGCCGACGCCGCGACGAAGGCGACGCCGCGCGGCAGCCGCCGCAGTTCGCGGCGGTAAACCGCCAGCACGAACAGCACGGCCAGCAGGGCGGCGGCGGTCCACCAGAAGCCGTCCGTCGGCGTCTGCCAACGGCCGAACTCGAAGACCCGCCGCGCCGATTCGCCCATCAATCAGCCCGCCGCGATTTCAGGATTGACGATTTCGAGCAGATCGACGGCCGGCTTGTTGTCGCAGAAAATCGTCGCCAGCCGACCGAACGCCGGTTGGGGCGTCGACAGCTCGAACCGCTTCACCACCGGGTCGTCGGCTTCGATCCGCAGACACGACTCGGCGGTGATCTCGCGGAGGATGCCGTTCTCGATTAAAATGCGTCCCAGCGGCGCCGCCTGCGAAACGATTTGTTCACGGACGACCGGGGTCGAAAAACTAAAGTTGAACAGCATGAGGCCGGTCATCACCAACTGTCCGGTCGCCTCGGAAAACAGATCGAGCTTTCGACCGTACAAGTCGCCCTGTTGGTGGACTTGGTACGGCCGAACGCTCACCTTCGCCCCGATGTACTGTTCCAGGGTGACGGTCATATGGTTCTGGTGGACCAGCAGCCGGCGGTACGGTTCGGGGACGGCGGCGGCGAGGGTTTCACGACACTGGGGCGGGGTCGACTCGCCGAAGTAGGCCAACAGCAGCCGCAACTCTTTGCTTGGTTCGAGAGGATGACCCATATCGGCTCCATTCCGTTCTGAACCGTTTGAATCAACGGGGCTTCGTCGACGTGGCGCCGATGCCCCGCCGGCGGGTTGTCATATCCTTACGCGACGACGCGAGCAAGCAAGCACGTCCTTGTTAGCCGCCGCTTTCCTCAGCGGCGCGTCCTTGCCCTTCGGCGGGCGACGTTCGACGAGAATCGGACGCGCCGCTGCGGAAAGCGGCGGCTAACGAAGACGACCCGGCATGACACCGTTGTTTCGCCGACAGTGATGGA
>JBOFFD010000808.1:0-1705 GCA_051648425.1 Planctomycetia bacterium | reverse complement strand
CCTCGATCTGTTGGGCGGCGAACGGGCTGGCGGCGTCGACGACGTGCAGCAACAGGTCGGCGTGGATCGCCTCCTCGAGCGTGGCGCGGAACGACTCCACGAGGTCGTGCGGCAGGTTGCGAATGAAGCCGACGGTGTCGGAAAGCAGCACCTTGCCCCAGCCGGGCAGCAGCCACTGGCGGGTGCGAGTGTCGAGCGTTGCGAATAGTTTGTCGGCGATCAAGACGTCAGCGCCGGTGAGGCGGCGCATGAGCGTGCTTTTGCCGGCGTTGGTGTAGCCGACGAGCGACACGCGCAATTCGGCGCTGCGGGCTTCGACCTCGCGGGCCTTGCGCTTCTGAATTTCGGCGAGTCGGGCGCGGAGGTCACGGATCTTCTTGTCGATGAGCCGACGGTCGGTTTCAAGCTGGGTTTCGCCGGGGCCGCGCGTGCCGATGCCGCCGCCGTGCCGCTCGAGGTGGGTCCACATGCGCTTGAGGCGCGGGCGGGCGTATTCAAGCTGCGCTAGTTCGACCTGCAGGCGCGCCTGGTGGGTCTGGGCGCGGGTGGCGAAGATGTCCAAGATCAGTTCGGTGCGGTCGACGACCTTCGCTTTGATCTCTTTTTCGAGGTTGCGCACCTGGGCCGGGTCGAGTTCGTTGTCGAAGATGACGACGTCGGCCTCGTGGGCTTCAACCAGTTCGTGGATGTTCCCGACTTTGCCCCGGCCGACGTAAGTGGCCAGGTCGGGTTTGTCGCGGCGTTGGACGACTTCGCCGAGCACCCGGCCGCCCGCGGTGGCGACCAAGCCTTCCAGCTCGGCCAGCGGATGTTCCGGATCTTCAAACGGATGGTCCGGAGTGGCGACGCCGACCAAGACGGCGCCTTCCTGTCGGACGGTGGTGCTGCGGTTCTCGGTCAAGGCCCCTCCTTCGGGTGGTTGTCGTCGGGTGGTCGGCCGACGGCTCGTCGGCACGGCGAGCTAGAGCAACGCCGGCCGCGTTAGGTTCGGCCCGAACCCCGCCATCGGCCAGTGTAACGCCGCAGGCCGGCGCGGTCAATCCGCCCGGCCCGTCACGTCGTCCGTCGCCACGCCCGGTCAACGACTCAACCGAACCGTCGCCGTCGGCGGAACCTGCCTCTTCACCGTCGAAATCCCCTTGCCGCCCCATTGACCGCCCGCCACTCCGAACTACAACACCTTTGGTTTTCGCCGTGTTCGTGAAATGTTTCACGATGTCGGGCGGAATCGCGCGGCCCCGTGGACGGACGTCGGTATGGACCTGACCTCGTTTACGCCGATCTTCCTCTACGTCGGCGTCTTGGCGGGCTTCTGCGTCGTCGTGTTGGTACTGGCCGCCCTGATCGGCCCGCACCGTTACAACGCCGTCAAAGACATGCCGTACGAGTCGGGCATGGACCCCGTCGGCGACGCCCGCCAGCACTTCGACGTCAAGTTCTACCTGATGGCGATCCTGTTCCTCATCTTCGACGTCGAACTGCTCTTCCTCTACCCGTGGGCGGTGGCGGCCTATTCCGAAGGCGGCGTCCCGTTCGAGCTGCAAAACGCGGTCTTCACGACGATGTTGGTCTTCCTCGGCACGCTGTTTCTGGGCTACCTGTACGCGTGGAAGAAGGGAGTTTTCGAGTGGCGGTGAACCTCCCCGAAAACGTGCTGATTACTCAGATGGACAAAGTCGCCAACTGGGTGCGCACGAACAGTCTG
>JBOFFD010000807.1:0-5278 GCA_051648425.1 Planctomycetia bacterium | reverse complement strand
AGATTCGACGAAGTGAAATACTCCATGATCAGAAACGGATTGTCGCGCGAATTCTGAAACTTGAGTATCTTAATGATTTTGGGGTGCTGCAACTGCCCGGCGACCGTCGCTTCATGGCGCAGCATCCGCCGCTGTTGGGCGTCGTCGGCCTTCTCCGGCAGCAGGAGTTTCATGACGTACCGCTGCTGCGTCGCCGGATCAAGGACTTCCCAGACCTCGCTGTTCTGGCCCGTTTGCATGACGTTGAGACGGCGGTAGCCGCCGACGACGATTTCATCTTCCGGCATGGGGGGCGGTCATCCTTTCTCGGGGGGCGTCCTCGGGGGCGAAGCGCGCCGGCCGGGGTCCGGCGGCGGTCGCGCGGTCACCTTTCCGACTGGTCATGCTCCCGCCGCCAATCGGGAATCGGCCTCGGCGCTCGACGAGCGAGGCGCGACGCGACGCACCTTCGGCGGCTGCTGCGGCAGGTAGACCGAAAACTTGGTCCCCTTCCCCGGCTTGCTTTGAAAATCAACCCATCCATCGACCTGCCGAACGATGCGGTAGACGGTCCACAGTCCAAGACCCGTGCCGCGCCCCGGTTCCTTGGTGGTGAAATAAGGCTGGGGAATCGTGTCCTGAACTTCCGTCGACATACCGGCGCCGGTGTCGATGATTTCGATGATGGTGTAGACGTCGGTCGGCCGGTCGCCCCCCGATTCCTCCGTGGTGATCGTGCGAAGGTCTCCCCGGACGGTCAAATCGCCGCCGGTGGGCATGGCGTCGCAGGCGTTGTTGCAGAGGTTTGTCAACACGCGGCGCAGCGCGATGGCGTTCAGCCAAACGCCGCCCATTTCCGTCGGCAGTTGAAAGGTCACTTCGATGCCCGGCCGACCGAGGCGTTTCTGTTGTTGGACGAATTCGCGCACCACTGGTTCGCACCAGACCGGCGAATCCGCGACGACGTCTTCACGATGGGCGAGCAGGTTCGCGATCAAGCGCGAGGCGTCGTCGACTTTGCCTTCGATCGACAAAAGATCCTCGTGCATGGGCGTCGTACTGTCGGCTTCGGTACGCAGGTTCGACACCAGAATTTGCACTTGGCCCAGCAGGTTGTTGAAGTCGTGGGCCAATGTCGAGGCGAGCGTTCCCATCGAATCAAGCCGCCGCACGCGCGCCCGCTGACGGTCGAGGTCGCGTTGCTTTTCGACGTCTTGAATCGTCAAGACCCAATGTTCCGCGATTCTTCGACCCCAGACGTCCGCGGCGACGGTCGTTCCGTCGATGCGGCGGACGAACCGGCCGTCGTGCGTGTTCAACTGGCCGTTCTTCAGCATTCCGTCCCACAGCGGTTGAAAAACGACGGGATCGAAGACGTCGAACACCGAACGACCGATGATTCGATCCCCCGGTTGGTTGACCAGCCGTTCGGCGCTGCGGTTGCAATCTAGGATGAGGCCGTCGTCGTCGACGACCAGAATCGAGGTCGGATTCTCCGCGAACAATTCGCGATAGTTGTGTTGAAGTTCTTCCAGTCGAAGGCGGTGGCGTTCGGACGCTTCGACTTCCAGCCGCTGCCGTTGGTGGTAGAGAAGCGCGGCGCCGACCGCCAGCACGGCGACGGTCAGCAATGTCGACAGCATCAGCAAGGTTTGCAGACCGCCGACGAATTCCGTCGCGACGTCGTAGGGGGTCGACAGCGCCAAGATCCAGCGAGACGCTCCGAAAACGAGTGAAGCGTGCGCGACGACTTCCTGTTTTGTGCGGCCGTCGCGGCGCGGAACGTAGAGAACCGCGGAACCGTCGCCCTCGGCCTCGGACACTTGGAGTTGCGTCATCAGTCGGTCCACGAAGGATTGCGCTTCCGTGGGTCTGCTTCGTTCCCAGTGCGTTTCGCTGAAGTGCCAAACAACCGAGTCCGCCACCTCGCCGGGTTTGGCGTCATCGAGAATCGTTCGGCCGCGGCCCAACTCGATTTGCCGACGCGAGAACAGCGCGAACGTGTAGCTCTCGGTAAGGACATGCGTCGGGATGAGATAGCGGCTTAACAATTGGCTGCTGCGGCACCAGAAAAGTAGAACGCCGGGATTCGGCGATCCGCCGTCGCCGGGCACCGGGATGCGAAGCCGCAGCCATTCGCCAACGAGACCTTCGGCGCTGGGGCTTGATTCTGAAAGCTCGTAGGAGAAGCCGTCGTCTTTCAGTTCCTCCGAGCGTTTCGCCCAGTCGAGATGCTGACGGACTTCGTCGTCGGACGTGCGGCGGACCCGTACCGTAGTCTTGTTCTCGAAAACGACCTTGCCGTTGCCGTCGAAATAGCGGAATAAGGCGGCGTCGTTCACGTCGAGTTCGGAAGCCGCCGAGACGAACGCTTCGACGTTCATCGACGGCGAGGAGGCGACTAGTTTGAACCGTTCCGCGATCCGTTCAAGGTGGTCTTGCAAGCCGTCGCGGGCCTGTCTCAGCAAGCGCAACTGAATACTGCCCATACGGTCGGCTTCGTCGCGGGCCGCGCGCCCGCTCGTCCATCCGATCCCCGCATACATGCCCGACACGACGAGGGCGGCGACCAAGACGTAGATTCGCGTGACGGTCTTGGTCACCTCGCCGATCCTCCAGGGTCGTAAGACTTGGCGGCCGTCACCACTTTTCGGTGTTGACGCGCTCGATCGGAATGTTCAGTTCCTCGACGCACATCTTTTCCGAAGTGTCGACCATCGCGCCGAGCCCGCAGATGTAGACGACGGTGTCGCTGACGTCGCCGGCGACTTCCTTCACCCAGTCGCCCGTGATTCGGCCGAGGTGCCCGCTCCACTCTTGCGGGGTGGCGCGGGTGACGGTGAGGTGGTAGTGGAAGTTAGGGTACTTCTTCGCGAGGTCGTTGAAGCCCTTCTCGAAGATGATGTCCTTCGGGCTGCGGACGCTGTAGAAGAGGAACACCGTGTGATCGTCCAGGCCGCCTTCCAGAACGTAGCGGGAGATCGAGTGCAACGGCGTGATGCCGCTGCCGGCGCCGAACAACAGAACCCGTTTGCCGCGCGAGGTGTCGTAACTGTACTTCGATTTGGGCAGCGGCGGCGCCACTTCCATTTCATAGCCGATCGGCACTTCCGTCAGGTGCGTCGACATCAAGCCGGGCACTTCGCGTTTGACGGTGATGTCGATGTAGTCGCGCTGGCGGGGCGACGACGAAATGCTATAGGCCCGGCGGACCGGCTTGTCGTGACCGCGGAACGTGTCGGAAACCTGGAGGAACTGCCCCGGCTTGAAATCGGCCGGCTGGTCGCGGAAATCAAAACGGATGGTGCGGACGTTGTGCGTTTCCATCCAAGCGTCGGCGATTCGGCGGGTAGGCATTAAGTGACCTTTCAGATTGGATCAGCGACAGGTTCTGCAAAAGATGCCTTCAAAAGTAAGAAACGTTTGGATCGTCAGTTCGCGCGGCGTCGGGGAGCCGCCGCCGCCGGCGCGGCCGCCTTCGGCGCGGCCGCGCCGCCTTGGCGATTCGGCGCAACGCTCTGCCCGGAGACCACGCCGCTGGTCGCTTCGGCTCGGGTGGTTCCCTCGGCCAGCCACTCCGGCCCTTGCACGACGACTTGATCGCCGTCGCGCAGCTTGCCGAAGACTCGCACCCCTTTAGCCGATCGGCCCGCGACCACCACGTCGACGAACCGAAGGTCGTCCTCCCCCTGGCGGAAGACCGCCAGGAACGTGTTCGGGCCGATCACGCGGACCGCCTGCGAGGGAACCCGGGCGATTGGTTCGTCGGGAATGAGCGGCGAGGCGATCACTTGACCGGGGGCGAACAAGGCGCCGTCGACGACGACGCGCGCCGACGCCGTGCCGCCGCCGAGGCGATTCAGCCGAGTCAGCTCGCCCTGTAGCGCGCCGACGGCGAGGACGGTGGCGATGCCCTTCTTTCCTTCGACTTCGATGGGCATCTTGTCACCCTTCGCGTAACTGCCGCGCGCGATCGGTACGTCGGCGACCAAAGTGGTGGAATCCGACACGACGGCGATCGGCGCGCCGACCCTAAGGAAATCCCCTTCCGAGACGAACAGTTCATCGACCCGGCCGGCGAACGGCACGCGCACCCTGCTCTCTTGGACGGCCAACTCGGCCAGTTTGACTTCCAGTTCCACAGCGAGTCCTTCGCCGGGGGACGCGGCGCCCGAATCACGCATCGCCGACAGTCGACGCCGCGCGACATCCAGCCGCGCGTTGGCTTCCTCGTTGGAAAGCTGAACGACCAGCTCTTCGCGCTTCACTTCGCGGCCGATCTCGACGCCGACCTTTTCGACCCGGCCCGCGGCAAGCGCCGCCACCGTCGACCGGCGGACCGGTTGCAAAACCACCGACACGAAAAATTCGTTCGGCTCGACCGGTTCGATCGTCTGCAACACCAACGAAGATTCCTGCCCGCAGGCGTTCGACGCCAGAAAGACGACGCCGAAGATTTTCGCCAGAAACGATTTACGTTCCGACATGGTCCCGCCCGCTTCGCAAAGGCGACGCCGCGTTCTTCGGTGTAAACAAACCGATCCACCGCGTCGCTCGCATTGTACGGGTTTGCCCTGCCTCGCCAACCAATTCAACAGGGTCGATCCATGGGATTAGCGCGGACGAGTTTCGGCGGCGATCTCGGCGATCGCGTACAGAAAAACATCAATGTCCGCCTCTGTGGTCGACCATCCCACGCTCGCGCGGACAAGACCATCCGGCAGCGTTCCCAGCAGGCGATGGGCTTCGGGGGCGCAGTGCAGTCCGGCGCGGACGGCGATTTCAAAGGCGTCGTCGAGAACGGCGGCGACCTCTTGCGGTTGAATCCATAATAGGCGGAAGCTGCACGCGCCGACCCGCTCAACCCCCGACGGCGCGAAGACTTCCACGGCGTCGATGCGTCGCAGGCCGGCCGTCAAACGATCCAACAGCACTTCTTCGGACGTACGCGATCCATCGGCCCCCTGCTCTTCCAGATAAGCCATTCCCGCGCTCAAGCCGGCCGCCCCGACGACGTTCGGCGTGCCGGCTTCCAAGACGGTCGGCAGGGTTGTCGGTTGCACAGGGTCGGTGGAGTCGCCGCCGGTGCCGCCAACGCGCCACGGGCGCAGCCGAACGGCGCCGTCCACCGTCGGCCCGACGTACAGGAAGCCCGTGCCGGTCGGTCCCAGCAGCGCCTTATGACCGGGGGCCGCCAGCAGATCGATCGGTTGCTGGGAAACATCGATCGGCAGGTGGCCCGCCGTTTGAGCGGCGTCGACCAGAAACAGCGCGCCGTAGCGTCGACAAAGTCGGCCGA
>JBOFFD010000806.1:0-5293 GCA_051648425.1 Planctomycetia bacterium | reverse complement strand
TTCCACTTGCCGGGGGCAACCCCATCGAAGTCGCCAAGCCGTTGCTTTTGGTCGGCCGGCAGTCGCTCTGCGACTTGCACCTCGACCATAAAACCGTCTCGAAGCAGCACTGTCTCTTGTCGGTCGACGCCGACCGCCTGTACGTCCGCGACCTTTCCAGCACCAACGGCTGCCGGGTGAACGGTCAGCGCGTCCGCGGCGCCCACCTGCTGCACGACGACATCTTGACGATCGCCGTCTTCAAGTACCGCGTGGCGATGGTCAAGAACGAAAACCGCGTGCTCGTCCCCGGCTCGATGCGGAACGCCGATCGGACCGAATGCCTGCCGATGATGGAACCGCCCCCGCGCGGCCGGGCCGACGCCAAGCCGCCGGCCAAGCCGGCCGAACGCCAACCCGAACGGCCCCCCGCCGATCGACCGGCCGACCGCTCGCCCGACCGACCGCCGCCGGAGTCGTCGAATCTCCGCCTCGCAGCGCCGTCGTCGGCCGCCCGCCACGTCGGCGAAATCTCGCTCAGCGACCTTCCAATGTTGCCGGACTGATTTCTCGACCGACTTCGGTTCCACTTCAACAAGGAGGTCCGCCGTTGACCAAACGGCCCCCCGCCGATTCCGACCGCCCGCCGCCATCGGCCGTCTTCGACGCCGTCGTCTTCGACATGGACGGCACGATGTTCGACACCGAACGCCTTTACTTCGCCGCCGGCGAGGAACTGCTGGGCCGCCGCGGTCTTTCCTTCACCAACGAACTGCAACACCGCATGATGGGTCGACCCGCCCCCGCCGCCCTCGGCGAGCTGCGCGACCACCATTCGCTCGACGACACCATCGACGACTTGCACCGCGAATCGTCGATCATCTTCGACGCCCTGCTCGACGGCAACCTGCGGATGATGCCCGGTCTGCTCGACGCCCTCAACCGCATCGAACGCGCCGGTTTGCCGACCGCCGTCGCCACCTCCACCGGCCGCGACCTCGCCGTCCGCATGTTGTCCAGCTTCGATCTGCTGCCGCGCTTCCGCGTCGTTTTCACCGGCACCGACGTCGTCCACGGCAAGCCCCACCCCGAGATCTATCACAAGACCTGCGCCGCCCTCGGCGTGCAACCGAACCGCACCCTGGTGCTCGAAGACAGCTACAATGGCGTAGTGGCGGCGGCCGACGCCGGCTGCCGGGTGGCCGCCGTTCCGCACGAACATTCCCGGTCGTTCGACTTTTCACGGGCCGAGCGGGTGGTCGACGGCTTGGACGATCCGCGCTTGTGGGAGTTCGCGGGACTATGAAACGCTCGGCCGCCTCCGTCTTGTGGATCGTGGTTCTGGCGGCGGCGCTTGGGGGCGTCGCGTGCGGCCGGAGGCCGGGGTTCGCCGGCAAGTCGGTCGCGGAATTGACCGCCCTGCTCGGCTCGGTGACGGCGAAAGACCGAGCCGACGCCGCGATGGGCCTGGGCAAACTCGGGAGGGAAGCCGCCCTGGCGACGCCGGCCCTGGCCGCGGCGCTAAAGGACGGCGATCGGCAAGTGCGGCAGTTGGCTGCCGACGCCCTGGGACGGATCGGGGCCCCCGAAGCGGCGGCGGCGGTGCCGGCCCTGACCGACGCGCTGGGTGACGAAGACGCCGCCGTCCGGCGGATGGCGGCGGTGTCGCTCGGCAAACTCGGCCCAGCCGCCGAGTCCGCCGCCCCTGCCTTGAAGAAAGCCGTGAAGGACAAAGCCCCGATCGTCCAAGCCGCCGCCGAAGCCGCTCTGAAGAAGATCACGGCGAAGTAACCGCCCCTCCGGTCGCCGTCGGACCGGGAAACATCGCCCCCATCATCGCCCCCATCTCTTTTTCGTCGGCGCCGCCGTCGGCCTCCAGCGCGGCGGCGACCCGCCGTCGGCGTTCCAGCGGATGATTCTGACTCAGCTTGAACTTCCCTTCCCACCGTGCGATCCGCAGGCGGAACGCCACGATCCCCGGCAACAGCTTCTCGGCGATCGCCCCGGACCGTTCCATCGTCCAGGGGACGGGCCGCCCCCCTTCCACGACCTCCATCAGCCGGCCGAGCATCCCCAGCACCGCCGCCGGGTCGTCGACGATTTCCAACTGGCCGTAGGCGTGGACGGCGGCGTAGTTCCAGGTCGGCACCACGTCTTCCGCCGCGTACCAGGTCGGCGAAACATAGGCGTGCGGGCCGTCGAACATCGCCAGCGACTCGCCGACCGCTTCCAGCGCCTGCGTATTCGCGCGGGCCGTGTGCCCCTCCAACACACCGAGCGGAGCGTCGTCCGCCGTGAGCAAGAGCGGCAGCCGAACCGCCGTGGGTCGGCCCCCGGCGTCGACCGAAACCAGCGTGGCGAAGAAGTGCCGCCGCGCGAAAGCGTGCAGGGTCGGAAGGTCGTCGACGCGAAACGCCGGTGGAATGTACACGCCCGCCCTCCTCGGAAAACCAACGACCGCCGGCGTCTTCGCTATAACACACCGTCGCCGCCGCACCTCTCAAGGAGTACAAGGATGACTTCCCCGACGCCAAGGTTCACCGTCCGCCCCCTTCCCCTCGGACCGTCGTTCGCCGCCCTGCTCTTCGGCGCGACGCTCGCTTCCGCCGCCGCCCCGACCTCCGCTTCGGACGCCGAGCCGGCGGTTTGGACGCAGTGGCGCGGGCCGACGCGCACCTCGTTCGTCGCCGACGTCGGTCCCGCCTGGCCCGATTCCCTGGACGACTCCACCTGGACGCAGCGCTGGCGCGTCGACCTGGGGCCGGGCTACTCCGGGCCGATCGTGGCCGCCGACCGGGTGTTCGTCACCGAAACCGTCGACAAGAAAACCGAGGTCGTCCACGCCCTGAACCGGGCCGACGGCACAAAGTTGTGGCGGGCCGACTGGGAGGGATCGCTGTCGGTGCCGTTCTTCGCCAAGGCGAACGGCGACTGGATCCGCGCCACCCCCACCCTGGCCGACGGCGCGCTGTACGTCGGCGGCATCCGCGACCTGTTGGTCGCCCTGAACTCGGCCGACGGCAAGGAAAAGTGGCGCGTCGACTTCGTCGACCGGTACAAGACTCCGCCGCCGGCGTTCGGCTTCGTCTGCTCGCCGCTGGTCGACGCCGGCGCCATTTACACCCAGGCGGGCGGCGCGCTGGTGAAGCTCGACGCCGCCACCGGTGAATCGAAATGGCGCGTGCTGGACGACGGCGGCGGCATGAACGGCAGCGCCTTCAGTTCGCCGGTGGTCGCCACGCTGTCAGGGGTCCGGCAGCTCGTCGTCCAGACCCGCACCGAGCTTTGCGGCGTCGACCTGGAAACCGGCGAAATCCTCTGGAAACAGGAAGTGCCGGCGTTCCGCGGCATGAACATTTTGACGCCGCTGGTCGTCGGCGACCGCATCTTCACCAGCACCTACGGCGGCAAGTCGTTCCTGTACCGGATCGACAAGTCGGCCGCGGGCTTCGCCGTCTCCACCGTCTGGCAGAACAAGCTGCAAGGGTACATGTCGTCGCCGGTGGTGGTGGGCGAATTCGTGTATCTGCACCTGCGAAACCAGCGGTTCGCGTGCATCGGGCTGGCCGACGGCAAGGAACGCTGGACGACCAAGCCGTTCGGCAAATACTGGAGCATGGTCGCGCGCGGCGACCGTCTGCTGGCCTTGGACGAAACCGGCGTACTGCGGCTGATCCGCGCGACGCCCGAAAAGTACGATCCTCTCGACGAACGAAAGGTCGCCGAGTCCGAAAGCTGGGCGCACCTGGCGGTGGCCGGCGACGAACTGTTCCTGCGCGACCTGAACGGCGCGACCGCCGTCCGCTGGTCGGCGCCGCCAAAGTGACAGTTCACTGCCTTCAAGTTGTCACTTAACTGACGATGAGATGTCAGCCGGCGTCTCCACGCTGTTCGACCGCGTCGGCCCTCCTTCTGAACCGAACGAACCGCCGTCGCGGGCGCGGCGCGTCGACTTCTGGCCCACGATGGTCGGATCGGTGAAATCCGACAGCGAACGGACCGACCCGTCGGCGTACAAGAGGTGGGCGAAGCCCCCGTGTCGACTGGAGATGCTTGTTCCCTTCGCCACGTTGATGCCCAGCGTCATTGTCGCGGCGTCCAAATCCCGCGGCTCCATCCAAGGGACGCCGGCGTCGACGATTTCCACCACCAAGAAGGTGTTGCTCAAACCGTCACGAAAATCCCTGCTCTGGGTCGGTGTTTTCCCGTTCCACGCCGCCACGCGTGGACCGTAGTAGCCGCCGGGATGCTTCTTTTTCCATTCCAGGTCCCATTCCGAGTGCGGCACAATTCCCGACAGCGCCGCGTAGTTCGTGGCGCCGGCGGGACGGCCCGTGTCCGACGGACAGCCGAACAAGTCGGCGCCCTCGGCGGCCAGCGTCGCGTTCGCCGGGCTGTTCCATGGTTCGTCGAACCGATACCGTTCGTACAGATCCCGGCGGCCCAGGTGCGGCAGGATGAGCACCCGCCAACTGTGCATCGGCTTGCCGTTTTCATCGGCGACGTATGCCGGCGGATAGCATTGGTACTCGTTGTGATAGGCGTGAAGCGCCGTGCCGATCTGCTTCATCCGCGCTTGGCATGTCTTTCGCCGATCTCCTTCCACAATGCCCGGCACCGCAGCCGCCAGCGCGGCCCACAACGTCCCCACCACCAGCACGGTGATGGTGATTTCCCCTCTGCTGAACAACGGCCGTTTGACGGCCGCGGGCGCAGACGAAACCGCTTCGATCGTCGACATGACGATTCCTCCCGAAAGACGACGGATGTGAAGAGACGACGTGCAAGGGCGACGCTGGGATCTACCCCGTCGCCGCCCGGCCGGTTTCAGTTTTCCGGAAACTCGACCGTCTCGCCGCCGTCGCGCGTCAGCATCGCCCGCAGCACGTCCGGCTTCAACTTGGTCGACTCCGAACGGACTGAACCGTCGGCGAAGAGCAGATGCACCATGCCCGGACGGACGCTGGAGATCCCGGGGCCGTCCTTTCCATTGATCGTGAGCGGTAAATCGGCGAAGGTCAAGTCGCGCGGTTCCATCCAGTGCAGGGCGGACCCGGTCGTTTCCACGAGTAAGATCGTCTTCGACGAGCCGTCCTTGACCTCTTTCAGTTTGACTGACGCCGTCCTCGGCCAGATCGTTTCCGGCCCGACCACCGCCGCGTAATTCGTGTACGGCGTCGACAGACCTTTCTTATCCCTCGGACAGTGGAAGACGGCGGGAACCTCGCTCGCGAGTTTCGCGTTGCTCGATCCGTTCCACGGCTCCGCGAAATCGTACCGTTCGTACAGTTCCCGCTCGTCGAGAAACGGCAGG
>JBOFFD010000805.1:0-2474 GCA_051648425.1 Planctomycetia bacterium | reverse complement strand
GCTGGACGCTGCGCGACTACTGCCACCGGTGGGGCATAGAGGAAGTGCGAAAATCGGCGGTGCGCGACCGCCTGCCGATCTACCGCCGCGACTTAGACCCGACGGCGTGGCGGCGGAACCTGCACGCCCTCGGCGTCGAGTACCTGTTCATCACGACGGTGCATGAAGGGGAACGGCACGCCTTCACGAAGGAACTCGACGCCGAGGGTTTCAGCAGCGAACGGAAGTGGGCCGACCACGCCGGCTTCCCGCTGATCGCCGCCCAACCACAGGTGCGACTGTACGCGGTGCCCGACGAGGTCGACTGAACAAACGCACGAAGCGCGGCCGGAACTCCCAAGAAAACTAGGGAGTCACCAATCGATGGGGTGGCGGTCGCGGAAGAAGCGGCCGGTGGGGCCGGCGTCGGGCAGGGTGGCGAGCCAGATCGCCGTGTCGGCGCCCTGGTCGGGCGTGCGGTCGGCGTCGTCGCCGCCCATGCGGGTCCGAACCCAGCCGGGGCACATCGCGTTCACTTTGACGGCGGGCGGCGATTCGGCGGCCAGTCGCACGGTCAGGGCGTTGAGGGCGGCCTTGGTGACGCCGTAGAATCCGGGGCCTTCCAGTCCCTCGGCGAAGGAACCCCAACCGCTCGAGACGTTCACGATCCGTCCATAGTTGCGGGCGGCCATGCCGGGGACCAGCCCGCGGGCCAAGTGCAGCGGCCCGGTGATATGGGCCGCGAGGGAGTCGGAAATCGCCTGCTCGGTCAGCGACAACAGCGGTTCGTGGTGCAAGACACCGGCGTTGTTGACCAGGACGTCGATCGGCCCGACGGCCGCGAGGGCGTCGTCGATGCTGGCTTTGGAGGCCAGGTCGAGGGCCACCGCCCGCACGTCCACTCCGGCGGCGCGAAGCCGTGCGGCTTCCGCTTCGCCGTCGGCCAGCGTGCGACTACCGAGCAGCACCGCGTGACCCAGCCGAGCCAGGCCGGCGACGATCGCCAAGCCAAGGCCGCGGTTACCGCCGGTGACCAGCGCCGTGTAGGTATGGTTGGACATGGCGAGTCTCCTTGGGTTCCCAAGCTTGGCCGGTGGAACGCACGGCGGACTGGTCCGGAAGCCGCGCGGTGCCGGACGAGGTCAACTGAAAAACCGCGCGAAGTCGCGGCCGGCGGTCGGTTCCGGCAACGGCTTTCCGTCGCGCGCCAATAGCATCAACCATTCATCGACGATGGCGCAAAGTTCCCGATAAACTTCGGTTTCATCGTCGCCGTGACAACAAGGCCCGATCACGCCGGGACACTGGCCGACGAACACGCCGTCCGCATCGGACCATTCCACGATTTTCACGTAGCGCGCCGACTCGGTCATGGATCGTCCTCCTCGATTTCCTCGACGGCTTTCCCGATGGACTCCGCAATAGCCGCACGAACGATTCGTTGTTGATACGGCTTTGCGTCGTCGCCGAAGTTGCCTGAGATCGTCACACGCGCGCCGGAAAAATGAAGGAAGTTTCGATGACTTCCCCTACCCTTTAGATTGATGAATCCGGCGGCTTCCAACCCTCGAACCAGATCACGGATCTTAGGCGGCATCCAGCAGACACCTTCACGTTCTTGGGGTGCGATTCACCTCTTCGTACGGCCATACGCAGGCCGCTGAAGATGCTTTTTCACTCCGAACCGGGGCCGCCCGTACGGGCGCGCAACAGGGCGATCAGGTCGTCGAAGGTCATCTTCACGTCGACCTTCGCGCCGCTGGCGAGGTGCAGGCGGGCGTTGCTGGCGCCGTTCGGTTCGATCCATTCGACCGCCGCCAAGGCGACGACGGTGCGGCCGACCGGAACCAAAGGTAATTCCAAAAACTTGTCAAACATCGACGAAGCCCTCGGCGTCGGAGCCGTCTTGGTGAACGAAAGGAAGAGAGGGACTGCGGCGCGACGCGAGGACATTGTAGCCGACGGGTGGGCGGCGTCGAACCGGGGGAGGGAACTGGGCGAACGATCGCTTCGGCGACTCAGATCTTGCGGTCGTTGGGTGTGAGTAACCGATCGAGAATTTCCGCCTTCGCCGTTTCCCAAGGAATGACGTGGTCGGGAGCGGCGTCGTGGGCCGCGAGGCCGTCCCAAATTTCGTGGACCAGTTCCAGACGCTCCTCCGCTGAAAGCTTGTCGATTCCCAACCGTTAGACGATGTTTTCCATGACAACCCTCAGCTTTCGAGACTTCCCATTGACGACCGTCGCTTGCCGCCCAACGGATTCTACCGGGATTCAGTCGCCCCAAGAAACAACGCCGCCCGGCGGAGGGGGTCCGTCGGGCGGTGAAGGTTTTCGTCAATCGGTCGGCCGCGCCGTTTTCAGGCGGCGCGGTCGGGGGGGTCGATCAATACATGTCGTCGGCGCCGGCGCCGGCGCCGTGGTGGCCGTCTTCCTTCTTCGGAAGATCGCTGACCAGGGCGTCGCTGGTGAGCAGCAGGATGGCGACGCTGGCAG
>JBOFFD010000804.1:0-1630 GCA_051648425.1 Planctomycetia bacterium | reverse complement strand
CAGTGGGCGGAACGGCGTCGACCGGCGGCGGCAGCGGTACGTCCACCTCGAACGAGCCGAAGCCGGCCGCCGCCGCGATCGGGTTGCCGGCGACGTCCAGCACGCCGCCCGCGACGATCGACACCGAGTACGACCCTTGCGGGCTGTCGAGCCACGTCGCCGCCGGCGCTGTGATCGTGTAGGTCACGGTATTGCCGGAGACGGAGAAGCCGGTGACCATCGCGCCGTTCGAGACCGTGACGTCGTCGACGCCGAAGGTGCCCGCGTCGACGCCCGAGTCGGCGTCGGCATAGGTCACTTCGACGATCGTCGTGTTCGGCGTGGCTGCGGACACGTCTTGGCCGAAGAAGTCGATGGCGGTTGGAGCCGTCGTATCCATGACGACGGCGCCGTCGGTGAGGACGACGTCGTTGCCGTCGCCGCCCCGGTAGCTGATGCTCATCGGCCGACCGCCGACCATGACGGTGGCCCCTTCCGCGAGGCCGGTGAACGTGCCGACGACGGCGTCGGCGGCGTTGTTCGAGATCAGCAGGTAGCTGTCGCCGGCGGTCGGAATGTAGTTGAGGGTCGGCGCGAACGTCGAGCCGGTGAGGCTGACCGTTCCGGTGACGATCGCCTGGCTGAAGTCGACGCCGGCCTCGGTGCCGCTCAATTCGACGGCGAAGACGCCGCCCGTACCGATCGTCAGGTTGCCGGTGTTGAGTTCGGAACCGCCGGCGGCCGGACCGAACGTGCCGCCGCCGGTGACCGAAACGGCCCCGGTTACAGTTCCGGGAGTACCAAACGAGTTTCCGCCGCGCAGGAAGCCGGTCCCGGTGATCGTCGCGCCGCCGCTGACGGTGCCCAGAATGCTCGCCGACCCCGCGCTGACGGCGACGCTCTGCCCGACCGTGGCGTTTTGTGAGACGATGAAGGTCGCCGTCGCGCCCGTGACTTGCACGCCGCCGGAGAAGGTCGTCGTGGAGCCGTCACCGATCCGCAGCGTTCCCTGCTGCACCATCGCCTGGGCGAAGGCGGTGTTCGCGGACAGCGTCATCTGGCCGACGCCGACCTTGGTCAGCGAGCCGAGGCCGCTGAACGAGCCGGAGTAGGTGAAGTCGGTGGCGTCGCCGACGGTGAGGCCGCCGGAAGCGCCGCCGGTGGTCAACATGCCGCTGCCTACCAACCGCCCGACCGTGACCGCGAAGCCGGCCAATTCGACCATCGCGCCGTTGTTGAGTTCCCCGGCGCCGAAGACCGTTCCCGCCGCGCCGGCGCGGAGGACGCCGGTTTGCGTCGAGAGGCCGCCGGTGAACGTGTTGGCCCCGGAAAGCGTCAAGGTGCCGCCGTTGAAGCGGAAATCGACGCCGCCCGGCCCGCTGATGACGCCGGCGTAGGTGGTGGTTTCGCTTTGTTGGATCGACAACGTCGTCGCTGCGGACGACGCGCCGACGACGATGTTGCCGCCGTTGGCGCCGCCGCCCGATAGGCTGCTCACCGTGACGTTGAAATCTTGGAGGTCGAGTTCGGCCCCAGCGACGTTGGCGAGGGTCAGTTCGCCGAGCGAGTCGACGTCGGGACTGCCGATGAGGATCCGGCCGGCGTTGATCGTCGTGGCGCCGAACGAGCCGGACGTGCCGTCGAACGTCAG
>JBOFFD010000803.1:0-2914 GCA_051648425.1 Planctomycetia bacterium | reverse complement strand
TCGAACGACTTGTTTGAGACAGGTGGATCATGGCGAACTCGAGAACCAAATTGGTTTGGCGCAACCGGAAAGCCAACCACGGCCGTAAGCCTTGCAAAAGCAAGCCCCGCGCGAAGCTCGCCAAAAGCAACAAGTAACCACGGTCGCTTCGCCCGCCATGCCGGCCGACCCTCATTCCGTCGCCACTCGCGGCGGATCGGTTCTCGGTAAAGTCGTCGGGGGCGTGGTCGCCTTTTTAGGCGTACCGTTCGCCGCCCCGCCCTTCGGTCCGCTCCGCTGGTGCCGTCCCAGTGCCTGCCCCCCCTGGGTTGGCGTTCGTTCGTGTCACGAGTTCGCCCCCGCCTGCCCACAGCCGGCCGCCGGTCTCGACCGCACCCCATCGAAGCAATCCGAAGACTGTCTCGCGCTCAACGTCTGGACCCCCGCTGTCGATGAGTCCGCTGGTCGGCCGGTGATGGTTTGGATTCATGGCGGCGGCTTCGCCATCGGCGGCGCGTCGCTTCCCATGTACGACGGCGCCAAGCTCGCCGCCCACGGTGCAGTGGTCGTTTCCATCCAGTACCGACTCGGACCGCTTGGCTTCTTGGCGCACCCCGCGCTTGCCGCCGAGTCTGAAACGGGGACGTCCGGCAATTTCGGATTCGCGGACATCGTCGCCGCTCTTGAATGGGTCCGCGACGAAATCGCCGGCTTCGGCGGCGACCCCGGTTGCGTCACCGTCTTCGGCGAGTCGGCCGGCGCGGCGGCGGTGGCCCGCCTTATGGTGACGCCGTCGGCCCGCGGCCTTTTCCATCGCGCCATCTGTCAAAGCGGCGGCGCCACCGGCTCGAACCGTCACCTTCGGCGACGCTGGTACGGCCTCGATCCGATGGAAACCGTCGGCGAAGCCGTCGCCGCCGCGCTGGGCGCCGATCCGTCCGACCCGCTGCCGGCGATGCGAGCCGTCAGTACGGCCGAGATCCTCAAGGCAGCCGACCCAGCCCAAGGCTTGTACGCCCGCGGCTACAAATTCGGCCCAGTCGTCGACGGCGACCTGCTACCCGACGATCCGTACGACCTTTTGGAATCGGCCGCCGTCGCCCCGGTCCCGCTCCTCCTCGGCATGAACGCCGACGAAGGGACGATGTTCCTGAAGAACGTCGACGTTCCCGACCCGGCGTCTTACGATCGGTTCTTAGACGCCGCCTTCGCGCCGTTCGGCGATGTATTCCGCGCGATGTTTCCAGTTAAGACCACCGATCGGATACCGGCGGCGCTTAACGAGCTTATCACCGCGACGGCGTTTGCTTCGCCCATGCGATTGTTGGCGCGGGCGGCCGTCCGTGCCGGCGCCCCGGTCTACCAGTATCACTTCACGCGGGTGCCGCCCGGTTTCCGGTTGCGCGGCTTCGGCGCCGCCCACGGCCTGGAAATCCCCTACGTTTTCGGCACGTTGTTCGGCAAGGTGACGTTCGACGACGCCGACCGTCGGCTGGCCGACGCCATGGCCGACGCCTGGGTGCAGTTCGCCGCGACCGGCCGGCCGCGGTCCGCCGCCCTGCCCGACTGGCCCGCCTTCACGGAAGACGAAGCCTACCTGACGTTGGCCGAAGATCCGCGAGTCAGCCACGGCCTGCGGGCGGCGGAAGCCGCCCTCGGCGAAAAGCTGCTGGCCGTCCGCCGCCAAAGCCGCGACGCGGTCGGCACGTTGGAAACGCTGTAAACCGGTCGGCGATCAGTCCGCCGCTCAACTGAAAGCGTAAGAGAACTGGCCGTCGGCGCCGACGGCGGCCTTGATCGCCGCCACCTGCACCCCTTCGGCCATCCGCGACAGGAATTCGCGCGACACCTCGGGCAGCAAGGTGTTCGTCAGAATCGCGTCGACGTTGCGGGCGCCGCTGGAGACTTCCTTGCAGCGGGCGGCCACTTCGTCGACCAGCGCGTCGTCGTACGTCATTTCGACGGCGTGGTTCGCCTTCACCCGCCGCACGATCTTATTCAGCTTCAGACGGATGATCTTCTTCATCACGTCGTCGGCGATGGGGTAATACGTCGACACCACCAGCCGACCCAGCAGGGCCGACGGGAACACCTTTTCGAGTTCCGGCCGGATCGCGTGCGACAACGCCTCCGGTTCGGGTTTGGTGTCGGGGTCGGCGCACAGTTTCATGATGGTTTCGGTGGCGACGTTCGACGTCAGCAGAATGACCGTGTTCTTAAAGTCGATCACCCGGCCTTCGCCGTCTTCCAACACGCCTTTGTCGAACACTTGGAAGAACAGTTCCATCACGTCCGGGTGGGCCTTTTCGACTTCGTCGAGCAGCACCACGCTGTACGGCTTGCGGCGAACCGCTTCCGTAAGAACGCCGCCTTCACCGTAGCCGACGTAGCCCGGCGGCGAACCTTTCAGACTCGAGACGGTGTGCGCCTCTTGGTACTCCGACATGTTGATCGTCACCAAGTTGCGCTCGCCGCCGTATAAGAGGTCGGAAAGCGCGACGGCGGTCTCGGTCTTACCCACGCCGGACGGCCCGACGAGAAGAAAGACGCCGATCGGCCGTTGCGGATCGTCCATGTTCGCGCGGCTGGTGCGGATGCGGCGGGCGATGGCGTCGAGGCCGTGGTCTTGGCCGATGACGCGCTCGGCGAGCAGTTCCTTCATCTTAAGGACGGTGGTGATTTCGTCGGCGAGCATCCGGCCGACGGGGATGCCGGTCCAGGCGTTGACCACCGCCGCCACCGTGTTGGAGTCGACGAAGACCTGCATCAGCGGCGATTCGCCTTGCAAGGCGGCGAGTTCCTTGGTCTTAGACTCCAGGTCCTTGCGGGCGGCGGCGATTTCGGGGTCGGTGTCGGCGACGCCGGCGGCCGCTTTTTCCTTCAGTTTCGTCCGTAGCGCGCGGATTTCATCGACGAACGCCTTTTCCTTCGTCCA
>JBOFFD010000802.1:0-7047 GCA_051648425.1 Planctomycetia bacterium | reverse complement strand
CGCTCATGCTTCAGTTGTACGCCATCTTCTTCCTGCTGCCGCAGATCGGCATTCAGGTCGAGCCGCTCACGGCGGCGATCTTAGGCCTCAGTCTCAATTACGCGGCGTGCGAAGCGGAAATCTATCGCGCGGGGCTTCAGGCCGTCCCCGGCGGTCAGATGGAGGCGGCGTTGGCGCTGGGGATGTCGCGGTGGCAGGCGGTGTACCGGGTGGTGCTGCCGCAGGCGACGCGCATCGTCATTCCGCCGGTCGCCAACGACTTCATCTTCCTGTTCAAAGACACGTCGGTCTGTTCGGTCGTGACGGTGGTCGAACTTACGAAGACGTACAGTGTGATGTCGCAGACCAGCGGCGCATACGCGGAACTGGCGGCGCTGACGGCGATCTTGTACCTGGCGATGAGCTATCCGCTGAGTCTGTTCGCGCGATGGTTGGAACGGAAGCTGCGCCAAGGTGAAAACGCGCTGTTGGTCTGAAATGACGGTTTCGGAACGTGGTCGACCTGCGGGGTCCATCTGGCGGGGGGTCAAGGAAAGATGATCGTCGTTGAAAATCTTTACAAGCGGTACCACCGCCTTGAAGTGCTGCGCGGCGTTTCAATGGAAGTGAAACAGGGCGAAGTGGCGGTGGTCGTCGGCCCGTCGGGCGGCGGCAAAAGCACTTTCCTACGCTGCATCAACGGAATGGAAACGTTCCAGTCGGGGACGGTGACGGTCGGCGACCAAGTGTTGACCGCCGGCGAGAAGGCGGGCGGCGCCTCGCGGCGGCTGCGCGAGCTGCGGCGGCGCGTGGGGATGGTCTTCCAGCAGTTCAATCTCTTCCCGCACATGACCGTGCTCGGCAACGTCATGGAAGGGCCGCGACAGGTGCTGGGCGCGTCGCGGGACAAAGCGGCCGAGACCGCCATGCGACTGCTCGACCGGGTCGGGCTGGCCGACAAGGTCGACAGCAAGCCGGCGCAGCTTTCCGGCGGCCAGCAGCAGCGGGTGGCGATCGCGCGGGCGCTGGCGATGCAGCCGGAAGCGATTCTATTCGACGAACCGACCAGCGCCCTCGACCCGCGCATGACGGCCGAGGTGCTGGCGGTGATGGCCGACTTGGCCAAATCGAACCTGACGATGATCGTGGTGACGCACGCGATGGGCTTCGCCCGCCGGGCGGCGACGACGGTGCATGTGTTTCAAGCGGGCGGAATTCTGGAGTCCGGGCCGCCGGCGCAGATTTTCGAGAACCCGCGGGAGCCGGCGACCCGGGAATTCCTGCGCGAAGCCGAAGCCGCCTGACGACCGGAATCCGCGGCGCGGCGGATGCCTCGGCGTGTCGAGCGTCCCTAGTTCACATACGATGAATTCGTGGGGCGGCGGCAGGTTCGGGTCGGCGGTCGGTCGAGCGATTCGATGGGCCGCCCGGGTTGAAGAGGCATTTCATGCGCGAACGAATCTTGTCGGGGCCGAAAGGTCTGCGGGCGCTCATCAATCACGAGCCGATCGTCCGCTGCCTGGGCGCCCACGACGTCCTCTCGGCCGAGCTGATCGAGCAGGCGGGGATGGAATCGATCTTCGTCGGCGGCTTCGGCGTCTCCGCCAGCATGGTCGGGCTGCCCGACATGAACCTCATCACCCTCACCAACATGACCGACATGGCCCGGCGGGTCACCAATGCCGTCAGCGTCCCGGTCATCGTCGACGCCGACACCGGCCACGGCGATCTGCACAACGTGCAGCGCACCTTTGAAATGCTCGAGCAGGCGGGCGCCGCCGGCATCACGCTGGAAGACCAGATCGTGCCGAAGCGGTGCGGCCACTTCGCCGGCAAGCAGGTGATCTCTGCGCGAGAAATGGTTTTGAAGATCATGGCCGCCACCGACGTTCGCAAGAATCAAGACGTCGTCCTTATCGCCCGCACCGACGCCCGGTCGATGCTGGGGTTCGACGAGGCGATCGACCGCGCCTGCATGTACGGCGAAGCGGGCGCCGACGTGCTGTACGTCGAAGCGCCGGAGACGATCGAGGAATTGGAGGCGATTCCGAAGCGGGTGCCGTACCCGGTCATGGTGAACATGCTGACCGGCGGTCGGACGCCGATGCTGACGGTCGACGAAGTGCGCGGCATGGGTTACCGCATGGTGCTGTGGCCGATCGAGAGCATCCTCATCACCGCGACCGCCATTCAGAAGCTGGTGAAGACGATCCTCGACAAGGGGTCGTTGGCCGAGATCACCGGCGACATGGCCAGCTTCCGCGACATTCAAGATCTGCTGGGCCTGCCGGGAATCTTGAACGTCCGCGAGAAGATCGAAAAGCAAGCGGCGGGAAAGTTTTGAGCGGTCGCCGACCGAACCGGACCACGGCCTAATGTACACGCCGCGCGGCCGGCCGCTGGCGGGCGTCGTCTTCGACATGGACGGCACGTTGGTCGATTCCCGGCTCGACTTCAATGCGATCCGCACGGCGATGGGGTTCGCAACCGACGCCGGACCCATTCTGGAACTGCTCGACGCCCTTCCCCCGGCCGAGCGGGAAAGCCGCCGCGAACTGTTGCACCAGTTTGAAAACGACGGCGCCGACCGGGCCACGGTTTTCGCCGGCGTCGCGGAATGGCTCGATTTTCTCGACGCCCGCCGCATTCCGAGGGCGGTGCTGACCCGCAACAGTCGGGCGGTGGTGGAACGGACCTTCCGGCGCTGCGGGCTTGCCTTCGAAACGGTCTACGCCCGGGAAGACGCCAAGCCCAAACCCGACCCCGACGGCGTCATGCGCATCGCGGCGGAGTGGAGCGTCGAACCGGCGGCGCTGCTGGTGGTCGGCGACTACCTGCACGACGTGGAAGCCGGCGGGCGGGCGGGAGCGGTGACGGCGCTGATCTCCTACGGCGTCGAACCGAAGTTTCGGCACGAGGCCGACCACGTCTGGCCGGATCTGTTACACGGATTGGCGGAAGCCCGCGGCTGGTTCCCGCCCTCCGACCGTTCCGACCTCGCCGCGGCGGCCGAATAACTGGTTTGTTCCAACCGGAGAGTTTTTGCTATTGACGCGGTTGGGCCGGAACGCTCCACGCATTCTTGACAGCCAGTTTGGTCCGCGCTATAAATCACCTGCCATGCACTGAAAACATCCCCGGCCCGTGGACGGCCGTACCCTGCCAGCGCGACCAACAACCAGGAAGTCGGCGGACATGATGAAGCAGGCCGACCTCGAACTGTACCGCAAGCGGCTGATGACGTTGCGAGCGCGATTGACCGGCGAGTTGCAACACCTGAACGAAGAAGCGTTCCGCGAAAACAACGAGCAGTCGACCCAGCCGAACCATCCCGCCGAGCTTGGCAGCAAGCAGTACGAGCAGGAAGTCACCATCCAGATGCTTCAGTGCGAGGAAAACGTCCTCGGCGAGATCAACGCGGCTATTGACCGGATCAAAGAGGGCACCTATGGGGTCTGCGAGGCGTCGGGCAAGCCGATTCCCAAAGCCCGGCTCAACGTGATTCCCTGGACCCGGTACCGCGTCGAATTCGCCGACTGACCCGGCGTCGACGCTTCGCACAGGAAGGGCCGACGAATGCGGCGACGGCTCTCGGCCCCATTCAGCCTCTTCTTCACTGTCGCCGCCGTCGGTTTCCTGGCGGACGTCGGGTCGAAGTACGCGGTCTCGCAATGGGTCGAAGCCTCCGGGGGGGAAGTCGTTCTCATCCCGGACTGGCTCAGCTTCATCGACCGCCTCAATCAAGGCGCCATGTGGAGCCTGGGCCATCAGTGGGAAGGCGGGGCGAACTTCCTTCTGGCGACATTCAGCAGCGTCGTCGCGTTGGGCATTTCGGTCTACGCCTGCTTTGTGTTGGAACCCGGTCGGCGTTGGCTGGCGGTCGCGCTGGGCTGCATTCTCGGCGGCGCGCTGGGCAACTTGTACGACCGCATCATGTTCCAGGGCGTGCGCGATTTCATCGACGTCCACTACAAAAACGTCTATCACTACCCGACGTTCAACGTGGCCGACAGTCTGCTCGTCTGCAGCGCGATCGGCATGATCCTCGCGTCGCTCTTCACGACGCCGCCGGAAGAAAAGCCCGTCCCCTCGCAAGACGCCGACGCTTCAACAAAAATCTCCGCCTAATCCTGCCCGCCGCGCGCTACCAATCATCGGACCCCTAACGGCCTCTTCGTTCGCCGCCGCTTTCCTCAGCGGCGCGTCTTCGTCTTTCGACCCCGCGAAGAAAACGGCCGCGAACGGGAGGTCTTTGATTGCCTCCGTTGGCGCAGCGGCGTTGGCCTCCTCAATTCGCTAAAGCCCTTCCTTTCCGAAATCGTGTGCTTCTCGGCGTATTCGCTATATTCCGCATCCTCGTCACGTCGATACCAAACGTGCAGACCCCCATGGTCGCGCCGTCGCTGTCGTTGCTCTAGACTTCGGCCGCGGTCCGTCCACGGGCCTTCGAGATCGGGGAGGACGCGATGCGCTTGGGTAAGTCGGTGACCGTAAATCAATCGACGCGAACGGTTTGGCGCCGAGTGGCCCGTTTGTCGACGTTGGCCGCCTTGGCTCTCGCGCTGGCGGCGGGATCGGAACGGCTGGTCGCGGCGCCGCCGCCCGGCTTCCTACCGCCGGACCTGCCGGAAGCTCCAACCGAACCGGAGCGCAAGGCCGCGAAGCCGAAGTCGAAGAAGGCGAAGAAAGCTCCGCCGCCCGCTCCGGCCCGCGACCCGGCGTTCTCCGACCCGACGACGCCTGCTGCGACCGCGTCGACGCCGAAACCGCCGGCCGTTCCGATCCTACCCCCGGTCGCGCCCAAGCCGACTGTCGCCGCCCCGCCGCCGCCGAAGCTTCCGAAGCTGCCGGATCCGATCGAATCTCCGAGGACCAGGAGTCCAGCGGTCGCAGCCCCCGCCGTCAAGCCGACCAACCCCGTGACGACCAGTCGGCCGTTGAACAGCACCGGACCGGCGGTCGGCGCCAGACCGATGATGGTCGGCCCGGCCGCGACGCCGCCAGCGGTCAAGCCGACCGCACCGGTCGTCAAGCCGGCCGCGCCGGCGCCGACCGTCGTCGACGGCATGAAGCGGTTGCCGACCGAACCGGCGGCTGCAAAGCCCGCGGCTGCGATGCCCACTGCACCGAAATCGGCCGCGCCGGAGCGATTGGCGACGACGCCGACGGACGCCGCGCCGTCGCCGAAACAGAACGTCGGTACGGTGCGGCACGGTCGGTCGCCCGACCACCACACCGATCCGTTGCCGACCCCTGTTGGAATCCCCGGCTCCTACGTGCCGTTGGCGATGCAGGCGGGCGGCGAACAGCGGTACACCATCGTCGGTTCATCGTCGAATGCCGGAGGAGAGGCGACGTTCCAGGCGGTCGAGACGCCGGTCGCGGTGGAAGCGTTCGGGCTGCCGTCGGTCGCCGAGAACGTCGGGAAGGTGTCCCGGCCGGCGCAAACTTCGGACGACGGCTATTGGATGGCGACGCCGCTGCACGAGTACCATTCCGACCGCGACGACCACGGCTTCTGGTGGAACAGCGCGCTGAAGTCCGAATGGCTGCCGAGTACGCTGCTTTGGGAAGTGCCGTTGGCGAACCAACGCGAGCCGCGCACCTTCGTGAAGTTCCTGAGCATCGACGGCGAACGAACCATCGACGCGGCCGCCGGCGGTCAGTTCGGCCTCGTTCGCTGGTCGCCCTGCTTCGAACCGGACAACGGCGTGCAGATCGACCTCTTCGCCGTCGGCTTCGCCCGCGTCGACGAAGACTCGGACGTCTCGGCCACCGACTACCGGTTGGGCGTGCCGCTGACCTACGCCAAGGGGCCGTGGCAATTGAAGGCGGCGTACGAACACACCAGCAGCCACCTGACCGACGAATTCTCGACGAAGTCGGGAACCAGCGAGATCGACTACCAGCGCGACGACCTGATCTTCGGCATCGCCCGCCGCTGCTGGGACGAGTTCCGCGTGTACGGTCAGGCCGGTTTCGGTGTGTTCGTCGGCGACGCGCTCGACGACGAACGGGCGCGGTTCAACGCGGGCGTTGAGTGGAACCGCCTGTGTCCGAGCGGCCGGAGCGGCTACCCGTTCGCGGCGCTCGACGTCGACCTACGGGCGGAACAGGACTACGAAGCGAACACGACGCTGCAAGTCGGCTGGCAGTGGCGGCCTAACATGAACGGTCGCACGGCTCGGCTGGCGCTGGAACTGTACACCGGCCGTTCGCCTTACGGCCAGTTCTTTCGGAACGACGAAGAGTGGGTCGGCGGCGTGGCGGCGTTCGACTGGTGAGTTTCGGTCGCTGAAATCCGTGGTTTCGTTAGCCGCAGCGGCGCGTCTGGTCCTTCCTCCTCCACGTCAGCAACACCGACAGGACGCGCCACTGCGGAAAGCGGCGGCTAACGAAAACAAGTTTTTTCGTTCGTCAGTCCAGTGGGGTCCAGTCGGAGAACGTCGCTCCTTGGCCGCGGATGGTTCCGTCGGCGTCGACCAGGTTCCAGACGATCGCCCGTTCGATGAGGAAGCGACGGCCGGTGGTGCTGATGCGCACGCCGCTGTAGTCGTCGACGTAGCCGTCGCGGGCCGTCCGTTCCAGCAGGCGGGCGCGTTCGTCGCGGTGCATCGGCTCCGCGGTCAGCCGCGAGGGCGTGCGGCGCAGCGTTTCCGGATCGATCGCCCACAAGTCGAGCGCGGCTTGATTGCCGTAGTTCAAAATCGGGTCGGCTTCGACGCCGTGCGACACGACGACGAATGGCGCCAGGAACAGTTGGCGGGCATCGGCGTCGGCATGGTCGCCGACGGCGTCAAGCAGGGGCCGACCCACCACCCGGCGAAACGACTCGAGCAGTAAAACGGAGTGGTTGGTCCAGCCGTGGCGGCGCCAATGCGTGGCGCCGGGGGCGTCGTCGTGGTGGCTCATTGAATGGGCCGCTCCCATGGGCTGACAGAATTTCCAACATACCTATTCATGGATTCGCCGGGGAGAAGTCCGGTCGACGAACCGGTTGCCCATCCGCTCCTTGAAGGACGCTGGAACCAACCATAGCGACGACGTGGCGTAAACGCCGTCGGCCGA
>JBOFFD010000801.1:0-2866 GCA_051648425.1 Planctomycetia bacterium | reverse complement strand
TGACCGGGGCGGTGCTGGTCGGGCGGTTCTCGGTCGATCGGCAGGGCGCCGATCAACCGTTCGCCGAGGAAAAGTACACCATCGTCAAGGCGCGGAAGATGGACGGCGACCGCTGGCTGATCATCGCCCGCATCCAGTACGGCAAGAACGACTACGCGGTGCCGATCGGTTTGTCGGTCTTTTGGGCCGACGACACGCCCGTCATCTCGCTGACCGACGTCACACTGCCCGGCGCCGCCGGTAAGTTCACGGCGCGGGTGCTGATACACCGCAACAAGTACGCCGGCACGTGGTCGCACGACGAAGTCGGCGGCAATTTATGGGGCCGAATCGAACGGGCGTCGGCCGACGAGACGAAGGCGGCCGAGGAAAAGGCTGCCGAGAAGGCGAAGGAAAAGGCGGCGGAGCCGAAGACTTCGCACCGGTCGCCGGGGAAGCGGGTCGATGTCGCTGGAACGCGCTGACGCATTGCGGCGCTGCGGGTGGGTGGCGGCGGCGGCGGTCGTTTTTTTCGCGACAACGGCCGGCGCGGCGGACGATCCGGGTTTCGGCCGGCGAACGGACGGTTTCCGCACGCTGTTCGCCGAGCGCGGCCTGCAGCTCGGTACGACCGAGGAACTAGAGACGCATCGGCCAACCGATTGGATCGTGGTCGTCCTAGGGGACGTCGATTTGGTCCGGCGGCTTTTCGACGTCGACTCGTTCGTGCGGGCGGGCGGGTCGGTGCTGTTGGCCGCCGACCAAGGCGGCCGACGGCTTGTCGATCGGCCGGCGCTGCGGTTCGGCGATGGGCCGTTGACGGCGGCCGACGGCAAGTCGGCGTATCAGGGGAACCCCCGCTGCCCGCTCGTAACGACGTTCACCGCGCGGCACCCGCTCTTCCGCGGCGTGACGGCCCTGGCGACCAATGAACCAGGGTACGTCGCCGCCCCGGCCGCCCTGGGAGTCGCGGTCTTCAACGACGTGGCCTCGCCGCACGGCGTTCCGTTCGACGCGGCGGTTAGGCCGATCGCCGCGGCGGCCGTGCCGCTGGGTTTGGGTCGGCTGCTGCTCGTCGCCGACCCGCAGATCTACGGCAACGAAATGTTTCTGGAGGCGTCGAACGTCGTCTTCGCGGAGAACACCGTCGACTGGCTGGTGAACCAGCGGCCGACGGAATCGCTGCGCGTCTTGTACATCGACCACGGCGAGGTCGTGTCCGATTGGTACGATCCGCGGTTCGTCAACGGGGCGTGGAGCCAAGAGCTTTCCGAAGACCTCATCGCCAAGTTGGTGAAGCACGTCATCGAAAACGCCGACGAGATCATCGCCGGGCTGGAAAACGAAGACCTGTTCAACAAGCTCATCACGTATGGGGAGGAACACCTCGACCCGACCGCGCTGCGGTGGGCGGCGGTGCTGATTCCCACGGGGCTGGCGACGCTGGGTCTCCTCGTCTGGTATTGGAAATCGGGTTATCGGCCGACTCGGCCGCTGAACGAGCCGATCGCGGGAGCGTCGCTGCTGGACGTGCTGGACCAACGCCGGCAGGCGGTGTTGGGGACGGGCCGATTCCTGGAACCGGCGCGGCATCTGGCCCGACAGTTCTTCGCCGATACACTTCCCAACGGCGACTGGCGCGCGGCGCCGCCGACCTTCGACGGGCCGGCGGGCTATTGGAACCGCCGGCGGTTCCGCCGCGACTTGGCGACGCTGTGGCGGCTGGCGAAGGGCGTGGAAGCGAAGCCGGTGTCGGTCGGCCGCTTCGCCCAATTGCAAGACATGGCGGCCCGCTTGTTGCAGGCCTCGAAGGCGGGGCTGTTGCGGCTGACGCCGGCGGAAGCCGTAGGATCGTCGAAAACCGGCCGGGCCGATCAACCTCGTTCGAGCAAACCATGACCGTCAGCCATTCCGCCGCCTCGAACGAAGCCCCGTCGCCGTTTGCGAAAGGCCGCGCCGCCGCCGGACCGCCTAATGGGGTCGCCCCGGACACGGCCGTCGCCGCCGCGCTGCGCGAAGAGGTGCTGGCGTTCGGCCGACAGGTGCAAAGCGCCGTCGGCAAGGTGGTCGTCGGCATGGAGTCGGTGACGGAGCAGTTCCTCATCGCGCTCTTGGCCGGCGGTCACATTCTGCTGGAAGGCGTTCCCGGCACCGCCAAGACCACGCTCGCCAAGGCGTTCGCGCAGGTGCTGGGCATTCAGTACCACCGCGTGCAGTTCACCCCGGACCTGTTGCCGTCGGACGTCACCGGAACTTACATTTTCGACCGTAAATCGAATGACTTTCAGTTGCGCAAGGGGCCGGTCTTCTGCCAACTGCTGCTGGCCGATGAAATCAATCGCGCGCCTGCTAAGACGCAGTCGGCCTTGCTGGAAGCGATGCAGGAAATTCAGGTGACGATCGAAGGGACGACCCTGCCGTTGCCCCGCCCGTTCATGGTGCTGGCGACGCAGAACCCGGTGGAACAGGAAGGGGTGTACCGACTGCCGGAAGCGCAGCTCGACCGCTTCTTAATGCGGGTGGAGATCGGCTACCCGACGCGCGAAACCGAAATCAGCATCCTGCGGCTGCACAGCGGCCCGAAACCGGCGGCGCTGGAACCGCTGGCCGGCGCGCCGACCGAAGCTGCCGCCCCGCCGACCGCGGACCCCGCCCTGCCGGTCGAATCGAGCCGGCGGCTGCTGCACATGCAAGAGGCGATCCACGGCGTCTTCGCCGAGCCAGGGGTCATGCAGTACATCGTCGACTTGGCGCGGGCCAGCCGGTCGCTGCCCGACTTGTCGCTGGGCGCTAGTCCGCGGGCGTCGATCTTCCTCTTGCAGTGCGCCCGCGGCCGAGCGCTCTTGGCCGGCCGGCATTACTGCACGCACGAAGACGTCCACGCCGT
>JBOFFD010000800.1:0-6620 GCA_051648425.1 Planctomycetia bacterium | reverse complement strand
TGTAAGCGTTACGGCGATGCGTGGCAAGCGAAGAATCAGGCCGAGCTGGCGAAAGCGGTCACGCCCGATTTCGCCGCCGTCTGGAACCGCATGCCGTACCAGTCGTTCGTCAAACTGCCCCGGGCCGGTGGCGGTTCGGTCACCACCAGTGAGAAAGGGGCGGGCCGCGGCGCCGTCGTCATGGCCACCACCAACGGCCCGATGACTTTCGAGCTGATCGGCGACGGCTTCGATTGGCGCGTCGACGACATCAAGGTTCCCGGCGACGACGGCCACGTCACCAGTCTTAAGAACTATCTCGACGTCACCCTCACCATCCGCGAGATGATGACGGATCTTAAAAAGCGCGGCGGCAGTTCTTTTTACGATTCCGTGACGGCGTCGTTCAAATGCGCCTTCGAGCGGCTTTCCCGCGAGGAAGTCGACCGCATCCGCGACTTCCTGCCGGACCTGGTCATCAAATCGAAGCCGCAGGCCGATTTCGACGGCACGCGGGCGACCGTTCGCATCGAGCTTCCGTCGGCGAAGGGGCCGGACGGAATCATCATTTTCACGATGGTGCACACCGACTGTTGGCGCATCGACGACTACGCCATCGAAATGCCCGGCATGCACATCGGTTCGTTCCGCAAGGCGCTGCCGATCATCGCGTGCATCACCGGCCTCAGCGAGTACGCCAAGGCGCCGGAGCGGTGCGACCCCGCCGCTTTCACCTGTTGCGGTTCGCTGCGTGAATCGCTGCAACTGGCCCGCGCGATGAAACCGTTCCCGCTGACGATGAACCCGGCCGCCCGCGAGGTCTTCAGCATCGCCGACGACTACCGGTCGGTGCGCGTCGTCTGCGGCGGCAAGGAAGTGCGGATGAAGTTCAAGGACGAAGGCGGCCGAGCGATGCTGGCGTCGGTTGAATCGCGCACCGGCGACCGCTGGGCCGACGTCGCCCACCTCATCAAACTGAAGAGCAACATCGAGGGTTTGGCGCAGGGTAAGAAGCCGTGGCTCGGCATGTTGGCGACGTTCGGGCAGGGGACGACCACGCTGGAGAACGCCGCCGCCGTCGATAAGACGCCGTCGGCGGGAGGCCTGGAAAACGCCGTCGCGGAGGTCGTCGAACCGGCGGCGCCGAAGGGGTCGTCTTCGGTCGCCGCGGCCGCGCCGCCCGTATTTCGGCCCGCCCCGGCCGTCTCCCCGGTGTCGGCCGTCGAATCGACGCCGACGGTGCGTCGCGCCGAGTATGAAGCCATCGACCAAAGCGTCCGTAAGAACCGCAAGCAGCAACAACGCCGCATCGTCCGCCAGTTGAAGAACTGAACCGGTCGATGGGAACTTGTTCTTCTTTCCTATGTAGGGCGGAACTCTGGTCCGCCCGTAAGCGGTAAGACGGAACGTTCCAACGAAGGCGGACCAGAGTTCCGCCCTACGAACGACTCACACAACGAATAGATTCACTCCGCGTTCACTCGAAGCGGTTCGATTCCACCAGCGGGCCGTACAGTTCCGGCCGGCGGTCTTTCATCCGGTCGATCTCATGCTTGCCGGGCACGCGGACGATCTTCTTCGCCCGAGCGATTTCCGGGTCGATTTCGCCGTAGACGATTTCTTCGCGGTCGTGGGCCGCCTCGGCGATCGTTCGGCCGTTCGGTCCGCACAGTCGGCTGCGACCGATGAAATGGAAGCCGCGCTCGTCGCCCACTCGGTTCACCGCGAAGAAGTAGACGTTGTTCTCCATCGCGCGGGCGTTCACCATGTAGTCGGCGTTCGCCTCGGCGTTGGTCGGCCAGTTGGTCGGCAGCGCGATGAGGTCGGCGCCTTCCAGCGCCAGGCAGCGCGACGCCTCGGGGAAGGAAATGTCGTAGCAGATGTTCATGCCGACGCGCACCCGGCCGGCGTGCGCGACGTCGAACGGCCGGTCGCCACCGGTCGTCAACCGATCGACCCCCATGGCCGGCAGGTGGACCTTGCGGTAGTGATTCAGAACGCCGTCGGGGCCGATTAAGACGGCGGCGTTGTACAGCCGACGGCCGTCGGTTTCGAGCATGCCGACGACGGTGTACACATTCAGTTCCGCGCAGGCCGTCGTCAGCGCGGCCGTGCTTGGGCCGGGGATCTTTTCCGCGAAGCGGACCGCTTCGTCCCGGTCCTCGAAGCAATAGCCGGTGAGGGCGCATTCCGGGAAGATCGTCAACCGGGCGCCGACGGCGGCCGTCTGCCGAAGGAAATCGAGAATGCGGCCGCGGTTCGTTGAAACGTCGCCCAAAACGACGTCCATCTGCACGCCCGCCAGCTTCACCATCGCCACTGCGAAATCCTCTCGTGAGATTGCCTCGCCCGCCGACGAAGTTCGCGTCCGAAGGTCGTCGTTTCAGTCTCGGGGAATGGGGTTATAGTACCCAATACAGGTAGAGACCGAAACAGGTCCGACTGGCGGGACCGCCGCGCCGGGCGGATCGGCGACCGATGAAACCGTCGATGCCGAAGTTGACGCCGCGATGGACGGGAGAGATCGATGGCCGAATGTCGTCTGTTCGTCTACGGGCTGCTGCAATCGGGAAAACGGCCGCCGGCGACGACCTCGGCCGCCGTCGCCGACGCCGTCCGCGGCGACCTGTACGATCTGGGACCGTACCCGACGGCCGTGCGCGTGGGCGACCCGGCCGCCGACTGGATCGAAGGCGAAACCCTCACCATCGACGACGCCGAGCTGCCGGCGCTCGACGAGTTCGAGGATGTGGCGGGCGGCCTCTACCGCCGGCTGCGAACTACCACTCGCAACGGCCTAACGGCGTGGGTCTACGAATACCTGCCGTTGATCCCGCCCGACCTACAACCGCAACGCCGCTGGCGGGGCTGAGACGCCGGCGCCCGAAAAACCTACGCTTTCCCTGTGGGCCGTCGACTTGTTCCGGCCGACCACGTTCCATCCCACCTATGCCTCCTGAGGAAGCCTCATGAGATTCTCCGCCGTCTTCACCGCCCGTCTCATGATCTGTCTCGCCGCCGCCGCTTCGCCTATTTTCGCCGACGAGGCGAAGGAATGGGCCCGCGTCACCGAGACCGACGACAAAATTAAGATCGAGACCGACAAGCTGCAAGCCGTCGTTCCGAAGAAGAAAGACAAACAGTGGATGACCGGCATCGAGAAACAGTCGTTTCTCGACAAGGCCACCGGCTACCGCGAATTGGGCGACGGCCTAATGGTCATCGACTGGCTGATGGAAGCCGGCAGCGACGCGGCGTACCGCGACCAGTTGGCGGCCGTCGAAGACAAAGGGCTTGGCAGCTACCTTTGGTTCGAGAATGAAAAAGACCCGGCCCGGAAAGCCCACGCTTTGAACGCGCACGGCAGCAGCCAACGCAAACGACCGATCGAAGGGCCGCAGTTGTGCCCCTGGATGAAGCCGGTGAAGCCGGTGATCATCCGCGGCAAGGATTTCGTCGCCGTCAAGACGACTTACAAGTACGAATACGCCGCCCCCGGCCGCAAGCCCGGCTCGACCTGGACGCAGCTCGTCGTCTTCCCGCAAGGCGTGCGCTACTTCCTACTCATGGATAAGATCGACAGCGTCAACGATTCCGACGAAATGTTCCTGCGCAACGACACCCCCGGCTGCGTCCGCCACGTCAAGGGCGACACCTTCAGCGAAATGTACCTCAGCTATCTGAACGGGCCGAAGGGGCTAATGATTCCGTCGAGCGAATTCTTCGAGCCGTTCCCGCCGGATCTTAAATTCAACTACCGCCGCGACACGCATAAGATGCCGGAGCATTTCATCCGCGCGTACCATTTCCGCGACCCGAAGACCGGCGCCCCCGGCCCTTGGCTGGCCGGCCTGACCCTGGAGCCGTCGGTGGTTTACGAAGCCTGGGCCAGCCAACGGCTCAACAACAACATCATCGTCATGATCGAGGAGGTCCACGGCCGACCGGTGAAGGCGGGCGAGTCGTTCAGCGCCGCGCACATCATCGGCTTCTTCGACACGGTCGAGGAGATGCACGCGCTGTTCGACAAGTACAAGGGCCGCACCGCGTTGACGGCCGACAAGGACGGCTGGGCGCTGACGAAGTAGCCGGACGGGCGGACCGGGAGGTCCGCCCTACGTTCGGCGGCCTGGTAAAATTCCGTCTTAGTCGCGGGCCGTCGGCAGGCGGGCGACGACGTAGACGCCGATCGTACACAAAACGATCAGCGCCGCCACCACATACGGATTGAAACTAAGAAGCCAGGCGCTGACGACGGCGGCGGCCGGCATCATCGTCAACGCCAGAATCTTAATGTGCGGGCGGACGCCCCCCCGCTTGTACCAGTCGCGCAGCAGCGGACCGAACCACGGCGATTGCAGCAACCAGTCGTGGAACCACGGCACCGAGCGCATGAAGAAGTAGCTGGCCAGGATTAAGAACGGCGTGCCCGGCATGACCGGCAGCAACCCGCCGAGCGCCGCCAGGATTAAGAAGAACACGCCCAAGGCGATGTACAGCGCCCGACGCCAGCCGGTGACGACCGGCGGCCCTACGGTTTCTTCGACCGGCGGCCCTACGGTTTCTTCGACCGGCGGCGCGTACGGATTGGCCGGCGCGAGGTCCGGAGCTTCGCCGCGCTCGGTCACGATACCGGCCCGCCCGGCGTCGGTCGGTTTTCCACCGTCCGGCGGACGATGTACAACGGCCGTTGTTTCACTTCGTCGTAGATGCGCGCGACGTACTCCCCTAAGACGCCGATCGACACGAGTTGCACCCCGCCTAAGAAGAAGGTGCCGACGGCGATGGTGGTGAAACCGTCGACGACGTTGATCTGCAACAGCCGCAGCACGAGCAGAACGAAACCGTACGCGGCGGCCGACGCCGCCACCAGCAGGCCCAGCACCGTACTGATCTGCAACGGTTTGCGGCTGAAACTGAAGGCGGCGTCGAAACCGTAGCGCAAGAGCCGCCAGTAGCCGATCTTCGTCACGCCGGCGGCGCGATCGGGCCGGTAGTATTCAATTTCGCGGACGCGGAAGCCGACGTACGCCCGCAGCCCGGGCACGAACCGGCTGCGTTCGGGCATGCGCAGGAGGGCGTCGAGCGGCTTGCGGTCGATGAGCGAAAAGACGCCGGTGCCGGGGGGCATGGGAACGTCGCTGAGGTATTGAAAGACGCGGTGGAACAGGCCGATCACTTGTTTGCGCGGGAAGCGTTCGCCGCGGTCGCGGCGGGCGGCGTACACCACCTCGGCGCCGGCGGCCCACTCGGCGATTAAGAGCGGAATCACTTCCGGCGGGTCTTGCAGGTCGCCGTCCATGAGCACGGCGGCCCGGCCGCCGGCGGCTTCCAGGCCGGCGGTGCAGGCGGCCGCGTGGCCGAAATTCCGCGACAGTTCCACCAGGCGAATCCGGTCCTCGGCGTCGCACCAAGCCGCCGCCAGTTCGTTGGTGCGGTCGCGGCTTCCGTCGTCCACCAACACCACTTCCCAAGACCGTCCGGCCCGGCCGATTTCTTCTAAGACGGCCGTAAGACGCAGTCTCAGTTCAGGGAAGACTTCCTCTTCGTTGTACAACGGCAGAACGACCGACAGTTCGGGTCGGCCGTCGATCGCCGCGCCCGACGGCGGGTGGTTGGTCGTCACGACTTCGCTTCCGGCTTCACCCGTTCCGGGGCGGCCGGCGGCGGGTCAGGCGGAGCGACCGGCGCCGAGAATCGCAGGTCGTCGACGATGCGGGCCACGTCGGGCAGCAGGACGGCGGCGTCGGCTTCCGTCAGGCGGGCGGCCGCCGTGCCGCCGTATTCGCCGTCGCGCACCACCCAGTAGTCCAGAATCGTCGGCTTGCCGTTGACCGTCGCCTTGAAGCGGAAGTTGGCGGTCGATCCGCCGGCGGTGGTCCGCTCGCCCGCCCCCGGAATCTCGTCCGCCGTCATCTTACGCTGGGCGAGGTACTCCTTCACTTCGGCGCGGAATTGTTCCAGCGTCGGCGTCTTACCTTCCGCTTCCACGTGGACGACCAAGGCGCTTTCCTGATGCTCCAACTGCGCCGCGTTCCCCTCGGCGCGGGCTAAGAGCCAACGGCGCGGGTGTAAGATCCGCAGACCCAACGGCGGCAGCGGCGCTTCCAGCACGGTCGACCGAGGGTCGGGTTCCTCGGGAATGGATTCGGCGGTCGCGTCGTCGAGGTCGGGGTCGGCGGCGCGGAACTGCACCAACAGTTGATAGTCGACCACCAGCCTGGCCAGCGGGGCGTCGTCGGGGCCGAGCATGCGGCGGGTGGCCTTGGCCCGCAGCGAGTGCAGCCGACCGTCGCCGGCGTCGAGGTACAGCGCGCCGACGACTTCCGTGGTCGATCGGCCGTCGGCCGCCGTTCCGGTCACCTCCCCGTCGATGCCGATCTGCGCCAGCTTCGCCCCCTTGTGTTCAATCGTGCCGAAGTAGGTGCATTGCAGCCCGCCCTTGGCGACGGCGTCAATGCCAAGCAGTTCCTGAACGGCGGCGGCGGGCGCCGGCCACGTGGCGTCGACCACCAACGGCCCGGCCGGCGCGAAGCGCAGCAGCGTCGGCACGAAGACGTGGGTGCGGACGAGGTCGACTTCGGGCCATTGCAGCGGGACGTCGGGGCTGTACGGGATTTCCACCTGTTGCCGACGGTGCA
>JBOFFD010000799.1:0-9235 GCA_051648425.1 Planctomycetia bacterium | reverse complement strand
CCCGACCAGCGGCCCCAACCGCCGGCGGCCGGCCTCGGCCAGCACCACCAACGTCAGCGCCGCGAAGACCGCCGACAGCAACTTGCCGACGGCGAACCCGCCATCGGCGGAACCTTCCCCGCCCGCTGTCAACAGGGCGACATACAACGGGTGGCGGTTCGCTTCCTGGTGTCGGCCGGCTGTCAGCTCGGCGGGTAGGGCGGCCGCGCCGCCAGCCGCGCGCACTTCGGCGGCGACGCGCAAATAGTCGGCCTGGTCGTCGCGCGGAACTTGGTTCGCCGAGGTGAACGCGACCAGCAACACCGTCTGCGTCAGAGCCGCGGCGATCGTCAACATCAGAAAGTGTCCAGTCGAACCGACCGCCCTACCGTCGACGTCCCTCCACCGGTCCCAACCGTCGCGGCGGCTGCGCCACCATCGGTCCGACGCCACGGCCGCAACCGTCGCCCCGACAGCCACGCCGACGGCTGCCAGCAGCGCCGCCAAACTGGCCGCCGACTGGTTCCCGACAATCGCCCGCCCGCTGCCGCGCACCGCCAGCAACACCGCCCCCGCCAGCGCGACCACGGCCAGAAGCCCGGCGACCCGCCGCGCCCACGGGAAGGAGTCGGCACCGGTCGTCATGTCCGTGGTCCTCGACCAATCGCGGCAACGGCGGCCCCCACGCCGTCCTCTTCACGCACGCGGCGGCCGATCTCGGCGGCACGTCGTCGAACGCCGTCCTCAAGTCCGGTGGTGATCGCGGCGGCCAGACCCTCTACCGTCAATCGTTGACGCGGGATCGGTCGCGGTCCACATCCCAACGACGCGACGAGCCGACCCCAGAACGGTTGCTCGGCGCCGAACGGAACGACGACGCTGGGAACCCCCGCCCGGAACGCCGCACCCGTCGTGCCGGCGCCGCCATGGTGGACGACCAGCGCGGCGCGGGGGAACAGCCAGTCGTGCGGGGCGGCGTCGAGGACGAAGATCGAACCGTGCCGGTCGATCGCTTTCAGACCGCCCCACCCGGAAAGGAGAACCGCCCGCCGACCGGTCGCCGTCACGGCCGCCACGACCAGCTCGGCCATGGCAGCGGGGTCGCGGCCGCGCATGCTGCCGAAGCCGACCACCAGCGGCGGCGGGCCGGCGGCCAGGAATTCGCTCAGCGCCGCCGGCGGCCGCCAATCGTCCGAGGCGTCGAGGAACCAGTAGCCGGTGACGTCGATGCGCGGCCCCCAATCGGCCGGCGGCGGCAGAACGTGCCGGCTGAAACCGTACAGGATCCGGTCGCGGGGCCGTCGCGCCTTCCCGATGCGGCCGAAAAATGGGGCCGGCGGCAGGTTCAGCACCGACCGCCGGGCGGCGTTGACGGCCGGCCGCAACGGCTGCCACTTCGCCTGCCGGCCGGCCGAGTGTGTCAGTTGGTTGACAGTCCCACCCAGTCCGCACAGCCAGCCGGGCGCCAGCGCTCCGGGGAACGCCCCCGTGCTCGTCAACGGTTGCAGATGCGCCTGCACGAACCGCGCGCCGAGTTTCTCGGCCGCTCCTTCGGCGATCGGCATGCCGCCGATCCCCGCGACGACGACGTCCGCTCCGTCGCACCCCGTCAGGCAGTCGCGCGTCCAATCGTGGATGAGTTCGGTCGCCTTGCGGATCATGAACGCATGCGCGGCGAGAAACCCTTTGTCGGCGACGGCCGCATGTTCCGGGCTGTCCATCACCGCTTGAACGTCGCCGGTCAACGCGAAGAACGGCAACCCGCGGGCGGCGACGAACGCGCTGAAGTTTCGCGGGGCGATCAGGGTCACGGCGTGGCCGGCCCGCTGCAAGCCGAGTCCCAGCGCCACGTACGGCTGAATGCCGCCGTGCGTGTCGTTGCAAACGAGGGCGAACCGCATCCAAAACCCTTCCACGTCGAACGACCGCGCCCGATGGCGCCGGCCGCTCTATCCTATGGGAACGACCGACGGCCGCCGTCCGTCGCGCCCAGTGGAACTCGCAAGGAAGAACTTTGGACGCACCCTTCTGGAAGCGCCTGGAAATACCCGACGCCGACGTCGTGGTCCGCCCCGGTTTCTTTCCGCCGGCCGAGGCCGACGCCCTGCTCGCCGAGCTACACGACACCATCGCCTGGAAGGCCGAGTCGATGATGATGTTCGGCAAGCCGGTGGCGGCGCCGCGGTTGTCGGCGTGGTACGGCGACCCCGGCGCCGCCTACCGCTACTCCGGCGTCACCTTCCAACCGACGCCCTGGACCGACGCCTTGCGGCGGGTCAAACAGCGCATCGAAGAGCCGTGCGGCGTGGTCTTCAACAGCGTCTTAGCCAACCTCTACCGCGACGGTCGCGACGGCATGGGTTGGCACAGCGACGACGAACGGGAATTAGGCCCGGAACCGGTGATCGGTTCCGTCAGTTTCGGGGCCGCGCGCGAGTTTCAGTTTCAGCATAAGAAAGACAAATGGCTGCGCGCCGCCGTCGCTCTTACAAACGGCTGCCTCTTACGAATGGCCGGCCTCACTCAGACGCACTGGAAACACCGCATCCCCAAAACCACCGCCCCGCTCCCCCCGCGAATCAACCTCACCTTCCGCACGATCATCCCCCGCCGCCCGCCTCTCTAACGCCGTTCGATGAAACCCTCGTTGAATCAGGATGATTGTTGTGCCGAATCTGTATCATCACGTTGGCGCGAGACGGCTTACGTTGGGCGCAGCCGCTGGCCCGCCCTGCGTTTCCTTTTGCGTGCCAACGATCCTCAGAGTCGGTCGACGCCAAACCCCGCCGGTCTCTCGATAGCCGCCGCTTTCCGCAGCGGCGCGTCCGTTCCTTCCTTGTGAACGCTATCGACGCCGACAGGACGCGCCGCTGCGGAAAGTGGCGACTACGGACGAACATGTTGACAACATCACCGAGTCGAACGGCGGCGCGACGAGTTCGGAAAGCCGATCCGTCACGATCGCCAACTCGGCGCCGGTTCTGGCGGCGGGGACGCCGAATACGACCGGCGCCGGGACGACGCGCGGGGCTGCCGCGATGGGGCTGCTCACGCGAGCCGCCGGCGGCCGGACGTTCATCGTCGGGCGGGCGCGGCCGTTGGCGACCGACACCGCCGGTTCGCAGCGCGGCATCGCCGTGACGCAGGTGCGGGTTTCGGGCGGCGGGGCGTTGGAATACCGGCTCGGCAACGGTCGTTGGAAGAAGATGCCGAAAGTATCGTCCAGCCGATCCTTCTTAATGAAGGCGGGCGACCGCATCCGCTACAACGGTGCGGGGCGGGTGCAGATGCAGTATGCCGCCTGGGACCAGACCAGCGGTCTCGCTGGGCAACAGATCAGCGCGGCGGCGCGCGGCGGGAATACGGCGTTCAGCGCTCGGCAGGCGCGGGCGATGATCGGCGGGGCGAAGCGCTCGGTTGAGACGGCCGGTTTGGGGCTGTCGGCAGCGCTGGCGGCGAGCGGCACGCCGAAGGCGACGGCGGTGGATGTAATGTCCGCTTCGGCGGTCGATGCGGCGTTCGTCGACTTCGCGGCGCTGCTGGACGCCGATTGACCCCCGATCGGGACGGGGCCGAACTGCTGATCCGCGCGAATTCGGCGGATCGGTCTTGACGCGCCGCCGCTCTTCCTGCGTATAGTGTGAAGAGGGCTGGAAAACGGCAACGATCCGACGGAACGAAGGATCGCGCGGCGCCGGCGGGCCTCTCGGCCCCCGAACGTTTCGTTTGGGCGGCGCCGAAAAACCGTCTACATTGAAATCATCAAGACCGTGACGGCATCGGTCGGTCGACCGCGTCGCTGGTCCCAACCTACACGGGAGAATCGCGATGAGCTACGCCCCCTACGAGTACGACGGCCAGTCGAACGACATGTTCGCCGCCCAGGCGTCGGTCGACGCCCGCGCCGCCTTCATCACCCAGACCTACGTCCACCTCACCGGCGCCATCTTCGCCTTCGCGGCCTTGACGGCCACGATCCTCAACGTGCCGGCGCTGCGCGATCCGATCCTGTCGATCTTGACGATCCCGTACGGCTCGTTGATGTTGATGGGCGGTTTCATCGCCGTCAGTTGGATCGCCGAGTCGATGGCCCGGTCGTCGGTCTCGCAGCCGGCCCAATACGCCGGTCTGGCTCTCTACGTCGTGGCCGAGTCGATCATCTTCACGCCGCTCCTGTTCATCGCCAACCAGTTCGGCGACGGCACGGTGATCCCCACCGCCGCCATCGGCACGCTGGCCCTGTTCGCCACGCTCACCGCCGCGGTGTTCGTCACCCGTAAGAACTTCTCGTTCCTCGGGCCGTTCCTCTCGGTCATGAGCGTCGCCGCCCTGGTGTTGGTCGTCTGCAGCGCGGTCTTCGGGTTCAGCCTGGGCATCGTCTTCACCGTCTGCATGATCGCCATGGCCGCCGGCTACATCCTTTACGATACCTCGAACGTGTTGCACAACTACCGCATCGGCCAGCACGTGGCGGCCTCGCTCGCCCTGTTCGCCTCGGTCGCCCTGCTGTTCTGGTACATCATCCGTTTGGTGATGGCGCTGCAAAGCCGCGACTGATCGATGGTCCGCTAAGACAACCCGGTCCGACGTTCGGCCGGCGGTTCCTCTTCGTAGGAAACCGTCGGCCGTTCGCGTTTCTTACTCCTCGGTTTGCAACGCGGTCAACGTCTTGCGCAGCGCGGCCACCCGCTCGGCGGTTACGCGGCCGGTCCGGTCGCCTTCCGCGCACGCCGCTCCGCGCACCGCCACCACGCTCGGCCGGCAGGTCAGCGCCGCCGGAAAATCGGCTTCGCGCAGCGAACCCGCCAGCGCCACGCCGATCCGCCGCACCGCCAACCGGTCGACCAGCGCGCCGATCTCCGCCGGCGTCAGCCATTCCCACAGTCCCAAGCCGTCTTTGACGTACGTGTCGATGAGCAGGAACGGCGACTTCTGCGGCAGCGTAAGCGCCAACATCGCCACGGCCGAAAGTGTCGGCGCGGCGGCCCGTTCGTAGTCGGCGTACGCCACCGGCGTCAGCGGCAGGCCGAGCGGCAGGCGTCTTAGAAACTCGTGGTAAAGGAAAAAATTCCGCAGCGGGGACGACGCGCGGTTCGTCGGGTCGGAACATCCCGCCATTCCGACTTTCACCATCGCCAGGCCGTCCGGCAGGGTCGCCGGGTCGCGGCCGCCGGCGGTCCAGTCGCCGAGTTCCCCCAGTGCGGCGGTCGCCCACACCGGCGGCTTGCGCGGGTCGTCGCGGCGGCGGTCGGCGTTGAACGCCGCGACGACTTCCACCACCGCCGCGATCACCGCGTCGTCGGCCGCCCCCAGCGGGCCGCGGTCCGGCTCCTTCACGTCGACCACGTCCGCGCCGCCGACCAACGCCGCCTCGGCTTCTTCCGCGGAACGTACGCTCACCAGCAGCTTTACAGGCTCCGCCGTCTTAGCACCCGTCGAGCGCGTCGCGGCGCCCCGTTCCTCGTTCACGTCGCCACCGTTCTTTCGGGTTCTCTTAGATCGTCGAGCCGCGCGCCGTCGTCGGCGGCGTAGGTTTTTAAGATCTGGTCGGGGGTAAGACCGAACGTGTTTCGCACGTCGGCGGCGACGGCCGACGCACTTTCTTCATCGGGCGCGACGACGAACAGCGTCGGCCCCCACGAACTCTGCCCCACCGCCGGCACGCCCCGCGACCTTACTCTTGCGACGATTTCCGCCAACAGCGGGTGGGCGTACGCCCCGCCCTGCGCGACTGAAAAACCCTCGCCGACGGTGTGATTGTACTCGTACAGGGCGTCGGCGAACGCCGGGTAGTCGCGCTCCACGACGGCGGGAATCATTCCCAACACCAACAATCGGCAGAGACGGTCGGTGACGGCCGACGGCATCCACACGTCGCGGGCGAACGCCCTCCGCTCGGCGTCGCCGTGCAGACCGACGGCCCCCTTCGCGAGCGCGGGCAGCGTCGGCAGGATCAGCAGGATCGGCCAGTCGGCGGGAAAGGAATGGCGGGCGACGAGCGGCGCGACGGCCTCGGCCGGGGACGCCGTCGGTTTGCCGCCGTCGACCAGGAAGCCGCCGGCCGCGAACCCGTGAACGCCGACCCCCGACCGCCGACCCCGCCCGACGATCCGCGCCAGTTCCACCGCCGGCGTCTTACCACCCGTCGCCAAACAATCTAAGACGGCCGCAACCGCCAACGACAACTGCGTTCCGACCCCCAAACCGACATGCTCCGGCGGCGCGGCGTCGATCGCCAATTCGGTCCCCGGCAGGTTCGGGTGACGGTCGGCCGTCAGCGAGTGCAGCTCGGCCGTCCGCTCGCTGATCGATCGGCCGACGCCGGCCATCGCCGTCGTCAAACGGCGGCCGCGCGGCCCGAGTATCCGTCGCGCCCGCAGCGTCACGTTCGGTTCGCGCAGCATCAGGCCGGCGCCGCCGAACGACCGCTGGCCGTCCGTCTCCGCCGCCAACAAGCCGAAATGCAGCCGCGCGGGCGTCTGAACCGTCACCCATCCGTCGTCGATCGGCCGACTCATGCGCCGACCGCCGCGGCGCGCCAGGCCGCCGCGTGGTCGGCCAAGAGCGCGAACGCCCGCCGCTCGGCCGCCCCGGCCGTTTTGTCGACGATCACTTTCAGTCGGCGCAGTTCGGCGTCGATCTCCGCGAACGGTAAGAGACCCAGCCGGGACGTCAGCACGGCGGCTTCCAAAACGGCGTGTTTCGCGCGGTTGAAGCCGAACCAGTCACGCCCCCGGCCGACGTGGACGATCGTCGCGGTCAGGCGAGCGCGGTCGGCCGCGTCGTCGAACTCGTCGACGACGAATTCCCACCACTGACAACAGTCGGTCAGCCGCCGACCGGCGACGACGCTCGCGGGTGTCATTTCGGGGGCGGGTTGGCCGATGGTGGCGGCCGCCAACAGTTCGACGTCGTCGGTAAGATGGAAGACGCCGGCGCCGGTCGCTTTAAGATTGGCGTAGGTGCGGGCGGTCTTGAACGGCTTCAGCACCAGCCGGCGCCGATCGGCGGGGTCTTCGGCCACCTCCGGCCCCATCGGCGCCACGTTCACCACGCCGGCGGCGTCAAGCGTCGCCACCAACCCCTCCACAATCATCCCGTTCCTCCCGCGAACCCTTGCTTGAATTCCGTCCGGACGGCGAAAGCGCGCGCCGTTCTTAGTACTAAGACTTCACCGCGACCGGCGGCAGACCCATCGTCGCGCGCACTTTATCGCAATCTTCCGGCGATACGTCGTAAAAGAGCAGGGAATATCCGACGCCCGGCATGAACCGTGGCGTGAATTCCTTGAAGTATTCATACACCCGGTGCGGATTGACGAGCAGAAAACCGGAAGCCGGCAGCATGGCGCGCGGACGGTCGCGATTGATTTCCACGACTTGGTCCAATGGGCAGGGCGTGTGAAACTGCATCCCGCGCTCGAAGTTGACGCTGACGATGTACTTGCCGGGCTGCGGACCGACGGCCGCCAGGTCGACGGCGTCTTCCCCCGGCCGTCGCGCCGCCTCTTGGACGAACCGCAGATCGCGCGGCGCCAGGCGGTAAGACGCCACTCCTTCCCATTCCGGCGGTATCGTGCCGAAGTACGCCAGCCGGGCGTCTTGCCATTCCGGGTGCGACTTCAGCCAGCGGCCGACTTCCCGCAAATCCTGCCCCCAGTCGATGTTGGAATCGATGAGGTAGAAACGCCCTTGCGTCGGCCCGCCGACCAGCCGATTGAAGAAGGACGACTCGAACGGATGAATGGAAATCAACGCCGCGACGTTCATTAAGACGGCGGCCGCCGCGAGACCGATTCTGAAGCGCCCGGGCCGCGTCCATTCGTCGCCGTTCTTCGTCGTCACCATGGTGCAGGCGGCTGTTAAGAAAAGAAAAGGAAACACCGGCAGGATGTAGCGCACGCCGATGTTGATCGACGTCAGAAAGCTCATGGCCGCGATCGGCCCGACGGCCAGCGCGGCGACGACGGCCGCCGGAAACCACCGATCGACGGACGGCAGTCTAAGAAAGAAGTTGAGCACGCGGTTTGCGAAGTCGATCGAAAAATTTCGGCCGGCGACGGTCAGCGAAGAATCGTGAAAAAACAAATCGGTCGGCCGGCCGGTGCAGGCGACGACGGCGATGGAACCGGCGGCCAGAAGCAGCAGCGTCCCCAACGGCAGTTTGTACGCGGCCGCCGCGAGGTAGTAGTACCACCAGCCGCCGGAGCCGTGGCGCAGCTCGCCGTGCAAGTACATCTGATACTTGCCTTCGGACTCGAACTTTTGGTCGTCGAAGCCGGCGACGTAGGCGTAGGGCAGCGGGCAGGGGAGCGATCCCAGGACGGTCGTCTGAAAGCGGTTGATGCGCGCCGCCTGTACTTCGTTGATGGTGCGGTTCGACCCAGGCCGGGGCGGCGGCGGATCGTTGTACAATCGCGGACGGGTGAGCGTGTTGCTGATGAACCCGAAACTCCCCAACGGCGTACCGACCCCTTCAAAGAGGTAGCCGGCGTCGATGGTCAGAACCGCCAGCGCGACGACCAAGGCGGCGTGTAAGACGATCTGCTTCAATGTCGCGGGCGACTGTTTCAACAACCAGGCGGCGGCCGCCCAGGCCGGCCATAAGAAGAACAGCCACAAGCAACTGAATTTGGTGAGCTGCGCCAGACCCAGCAGGACGCCCGCGGCGGCCGCCCGGCCCCAGGTCGGCTTGGCGACCCAGCCGGCGAAGACGAACGACGCCGCCAGCGCCATAACGGCGGCCGGCACGTCGGTCGTCAGAAAGGCCGCGTTCGCCAGCACGGTCGGGTCGAGGGCGTACAACGTCGCCGCCAGCCAGCCGGTGGGCCGACCGAACCACCACGCGCCCCAACAGTATAAGAGCGGTATCGCAAGGGTCGACCAGGCGGCGATGGTGAGACGGGCGCGAGTGAAGGCCGCGAAATAGTTTTCCCGCGCCGTCGGCGGATCGGCGTTCGCCAGCAGGAATTCAAACGCGAAGATCCAGTGGCTGGGCGGGTTGTGTTTCTTCCAAGTGCCGTCGTAGTGGGTTTTCAGATCGACGGTGCTAGAGGCCGACGCCGCGATCATGCGCGCCAGCGGCGGGTTGTGCCAATACATGCGGAACGTGTGTTTCTCGAGGTTGGACAGCCCCGCCGGCAGATGCGCCACTTCGTCGACGGTGGGTGTCTTTCGGACGGCCAAGTCGGCGGCCAGTCCGAAGTGCAGCGCCATCAACCCGGCCAGGCCGACGACCGTCATGAAACGCCGGCCGC
>JBOFFD010000798.1:0-5447 GCA_051648425.1 Planctomycetia bacterium | reverse complement strand
ACGGTCGAGGACGACGTGCCAGGGGGCGTCGTCGGTCGGGGCGGGGGGAATCGGGTCGCGGGGGTCGCCGATGCGGTGCAGGACGCCGCCGGCTTCAATCCGCACGAAACCTTGTTCCCGCAACAGGGCGACCGCCTCGGCGGGCGTCTCGTCGAACAACGAACGGGGGAAGCCGATCAGCCACGCGACCGATTCCTCCGTACTGGCGACGAGCCGGCGGCGCATGTCGGCGGCCGCCGATTCGGGCGTCCAGCGGACGGCGGCCGTGCCGCATCCCGGGCAGACGGGCGTCGCCGCCTGGGCGAACAGCAGCCGCAGGTGTTCCGCAACGCCAACGGCCTCGGCGACGACGGCGTCGTCGGCGCCAAGCCGTTGGTTCTGACCGACCGCCACCGCCGGCGGTACGTTTTCGACTCGGTCGACCGCCGGCCGTTCCAATCGCGGCAGAAATTGTCGGGCGTAGACGGGGAAAGTTTCGATGTAGCGCCGCTGGCCCTCGGCGTACAGGGTGTCGAACGCAAGACTGCTCTTGCCCGACCCGGAGACGCCGCACACCACGACGAAGGCGCCGACGGGCACGTCCACGTCGATCCCTTGCAGGTTGTGAGTGCGGGCGCCGACGATGCGGATGAACGCCGGTCGGCGGGAAACAGAGTCGAACGGCGTCACGCCGAGCGGCCGACGCCCGATCCGAGGGTGACCAGTTCCTGCGTCACCACTTCGCCGACGAGCGCCATCGGCGAGGCGGTGGTCACGCGCACCGGCAGAAAGGCGCCGGCCTGCCGGCGGTTCCCCTCGAAGACGACGATGCGGTCGTTGTGCGTTCGGCCGGTCATCTGACACACCGGCCCGTCGTCGTCGTCGGCCGTCTTACTCGGTCCTTCGACGAGCACTTCCACCGTCTTGCCGATGTACGGCTGGTTGTCTTCCAGGCAGATTTGGTTTTGAATACCCAGCAGCACCTGGTTCCGCCGCCGCTTTTCTTCTTCAGCGACGTCGTCGGGCAGCGCGTAAGATTTCGTCCCCTCGCGCGGACTGTACTTGAAGACGAACGAGTTCTTAAACCGCGATTCGCGCACCAAGTCGGCCGTCTTATCGAACGACGCATTGGTCTCGCCGGGGAAGCCGACGATGAAGTCGCTGGAGACGGCGGAATCTGGAACGGTTTCGCGGATGCGTTGCAGCATTTCCTTGTAGTAGCCGACGGAGTAATTCCGCTTCATCGCCGTCAAGATTTCGTCGCAGCCCGACTGCACCGGAACGTGCAAGTAGGTCGAGACGCGTGGGAGGTCGCGCACCGCGTGCAACAAGTCGTCGGACATGTCTTTGGGGTAGTTGGTGATGAACTTGATGCGGGCCAAGCCCGGCAGTTCATGCACTTGGTACAGTAGGTCGGCTAGGCGCGTGGTGCGGGCGGTGGGGCCGTCGCCGTCGACCCATTTGTAGCTGTTGACCGTCTGGCCGAGCAGCGTGATTTCCTTCACGCCGTCGGCGACCAGTCGGCGGGCTTCTTCGACGATGTGTTCCGGGCGGCGTCCTTGTTCCGGTCCGCGCACCGACGGCACGATGCAGTACGTGCAGAACTTGTCGCAGCCCATCATCAATCGCAGGAACGCCTGAAACTTGTTCGGGCGGACCTCCGATTCACGGCTGGGGTCGTAGCTCTGAAACGTGTTTAAGATATCGAGCTTGGCGCCGGCGGTGCGGGCCAACCCCAACGCCGACTGCCGGCCGCGCTCTTTACGCGCCTGCGCGATCATCTCCGGCACCTTGGCCAACTGCCCGGGGCTGGCGATGAGGTCGACGTGCGGCGCCCGGCGGAAGATCTTGTCTTGGTCCTTCTGCGCCATGCAGCCCAACACACCGATGACGAGGTGCGGCCGATCGGCCTTCGCGTATTTCAGTCGACCCAGCGCGCTGTAGATTTTGTCTTCGGCGTGCTGCCGAACGCTGCAGGTGTTGAACAGGATGGTGTCGGCTTCGGCGGCGTCGTCGGTCGGTTCGTAGCCTTCCTGTCTAAGACTGCCGAGGACCAATTCGCTGTCCAGAATGTTCATCTGACAGCCGACGGTTTCAATGAAAACCTTGCGGACCGCTTCGGGCTTGCGCGCGGCGTCGACGACGGCTTCGGGGGTGGTTTCGGTCGACTGCGGCACCGGCGGCTCTCCTTCGGGGCGGAATCCACGGCCGCCGCCGATCTTTGCATTCCCGCCGCGACCCGGGGTTCGCCCCCGCCGCCGCGGCTTTCTCACCAGACAGTGTACGCTGATTGGTTGTTCACGTCGACGGCGGTCGCCTTCGGCTTCGCGCCGGTCCGGACTTGATCCGTCGGGCCGACCTCGGTATCGCCGACCGGCCAAGAAGGTAAGCGGGCGCCGATTTCGGTGTCCGCGACGGATCGACGACGCACGGAGGCGACGGACGAATGCACACGCTGCGCAAGAACCCCAAGGGCCGCTCGAGGATTTTGGGCGCGGGCGGCGTGGTCGCGGCCGTTGTCGCCCTCGGAGGCCTGCTGCCGGCGGACGAACCGGCGAAGACCGCCGTCCCTCCCAAACTCGTCGCCGCCGGGCCGACGACCGACGCCGTCGAAAGCGAAACCGCCTCCGGGGACGACGATCCCCACGCGATGGAATGCCGTCGCGGCGGCGCTCCCTTCGACTTCGACGAACCATCGACCGACGCGGCCGAGCCGACCGACGTCGACTTCACCGTCGACTGGGTCGAAGAACCGGCCTGCCTCTGGAGCGACGCGGCGCGCGGCTGGCTGCTCGGTTGGTCGTCGACGATGGACTGCGGCGTCGGTTGTTGCGGAATCGAGTTCAGTCTCAAGAAAGCCGATGCGACCGAAGCCGACGGGGGCGACGGCACGGTGGACGCCGCGGCGGTGGAACGCCCGGTGATGATCCCGCCGGCCAAGCTCGTCGTCCGTGTGGAAGAGTGCAAGAAGGACGAACGGCTGGCGGTGCTGCAAACGCTATACGAAGAGATGATGCGGCGCGATCGTCAGGCCGAAGGCGCGGCCGTCGCCGACCTGCTGCAAGGCGACGCCGCCGACGCGGCGATCGACCGCTGGATCGAACGCACCGGCCGGCCCGCGCTAGCGCGAATCGAAGCCGCGAAGAAGGCGGCGGTCGCTTCGATTCCCGTCGCCGTCAAACACCACAAGGTCGGCTACGCGCCGACCGGCGACGCACCGACCGAGGTCGGATCGGTGCCGGCCGACTTGACGTTGCCCGAAGGCGCGACGACTGCGGCGCGGACGGTCGTCTACAAGCCGGCGGTCAACCCGTCGAACTGGACGAACGCCGCCGACCAAATGGTCAGCCTCCATTTCCAAGGGGTCGGCGTCCGCGAGGCGGCCGTCTTTTTCCATCACGCCACCGGTCTGTCGGTTCGGTTGGACGCGCCGGCCGCCACCGACGCCGTCTACGTCCGCTGCCGCAACCTGACGGTCCGGCAGGCGCTGCCGATCGTTCTCGGAAGTTGCGGCCTGGGCTACATGGTGGAAGGTGGAGTCCTGCGGATCGCCGAGCCGGGCGTCATTCAGAACGCCGTCGACGCGGCCGGCCCGACGGTGGAAGCGTACTGGATTCCGTAGGGTTCTTCGGTCGCCGTTTACTTCAACGCCTTGGCGATTCGGTCCATGTAGGCGTTCACCTCCAGCCCGTGCGACGCGGCGAGGGCGGCCAGCGCCTTGCCGGTCGCGCGACTTTCTCCGAGTTCGATGCGACGAACTTGCCGGTCGGTAAGACCCGCGATCTTAGACTGCGAAAGCCCCGCGGCCTCGCGCACCGCCCGAACGGCCGCGCCGTACCGTTGGTTGAATCCCTCGTTCCGCTGCTGAGCCTTCCGGAGTTCCTCCGGTTCAACGGCTTGAAGGAATTGATTCCAACCCAGGTGGACATCAAGGTCCGGCCAATACAAGAAGGAACCATCCGGATCGATTTCAAAGTTCCGGCGCACTTCCTGGAGCTTGTCCCGCAGCGAGGAAAGAAGGTTGATGGGAACGTGGAGCAATCGGTGCTTCGGCCCACGGACGCAAAGCACGTCGCCGTTCGTGTAGGCATCGACAATGCCGCCGCGCTTCACGTCACCCAGTTGAGCGAAGCATACTCGCCCTAGCAAATCCGAAACGATGGGCGATTCCAGAGTGGCGACTTTGACCACGTGAAGGCGGTTCTCCGATCGGATCTTAGCTCGCCTGGTCCACTGCATGATCTGATCCGGGTGCGTCGCCGGCTCGGTAAATAGAAGGAAGAACGCTTTGGAAAGGACGGCCCCGATTTCCGCATCCAAGTGCGCCGCGTGGTCATCGTCCACATGAGACAGCACGACGATGTCGCCCGTACGTTTCGACATCTCTCCGATGGCGGCATGGGCATCCGTCTGAATGGACTCAAAATGAACGAGTTCGTGCATCACGGCGAAGCGACTCAGGCTCTGGCTCTGTTTTTTGGCGTAGCGGAAAGCCTGGGCGAGCCGCGGCGACATCGTGAGGAAATCGACGACGTATTCGGTTCGCGCTGCTGTTTTTGTCCTCATTCGCTACCCTTCTCTTCCCACTCCAAGAGCAACGCCCCTCGATTCGCCATCACCAAGCCCGCAATCTCTTTCAGCACTTTGGCCTTGGGCTGGTCGCCCCACTTCAGTTGAAACATCTCGTCCACGTCCTCAAGAAACTTAACCCTCAACTCCCATTCGCCGCGACGCTTGACGTGAAAGTGGGGTGGATCGTGGTCGTCGGACCAGAACCAGCAATAAAGCCCTGCGATCTCGAAGCATCTCACTTTGGGCATGGTCTGCTCGACGGAAGAAGAGTATACGCCGGCCGGACATTTTTAAAATGCTTTTGTATCGAAAATGTCCGGTAGCGACAGCCTGTCGGCCGAGGTGTCCTGTCGGTTGACCTCAATACACTTGGTAGATGGGTGCCATCATTGTTGAGGATCGAGCATGGAAGCAGAAGCATTCGACCGATCGTTGGGGGCGTTTGTTCATCGCCGACCGTTCCGGTCGTTCACCGTCGAGTTGGTCAGTGGGGCGAGGCTGCAAGTCGACCACCTGGAAGCGTTGGTGCTTCGCAGCGGCGTGGCGGTTCACTTCACCGCCGACGGCCCCCCGACCCTGTTTGACAATCAGAGCGTCAGCCAACTGACCGGCTCGTTGGACGCCGCGACTCCCAACGGTTGACTGCACCCCCGCCTGTGTTCTTTCCCGTCACCTGCCCCCGAAGTCATTCCCCGCAAACGCCCTAGAATCGCGCGGTACTGTTTCTTCCACTCTTCCTGCAAAGACGCGCCGTCCGTCTTTTCCGCCAAGTTCGCCAGAATTCGCGGAAGTGGAAAATTGCCTGCAATGCGAGACCCCGGTTTTTCCGAAATAGGAAATGCACGGCTTCTCCGTGGACGCCAATCGAGCGGCGGCCGGTCGTTTCCCTCGCGGGA
>JBOFFD010000797.1:0-2495 GCA_051648425.1 Planctomycetia bacterium | reverse complement strand
CCGAAGGCCAAGTTTGCGTGGCGGGCTGCGACGGCTTTCTAAGAATGATCGACGTTGCGACCGGCAAAGAGACGCGGTCGTTGGAACTCGGCGGCAACATCGCCGGCACGCCGGCGGCCGCCGACGGCTTTCTCACCGTCGGCACGATGGGCAACCAAGTCGTCGGCGTCGATCTTAAGGAAATGAAGGCGCTGTGGCGGTACGAAGCCGCCCGCCGTCCCCAGCCGTTCTACGGCTCGCCGGCGCTGACCGACGACCTGGTGGTGATCGGCGGCCGCGACAAACAGGTCCACGCCGTCGACCGTAAGACCGGAACAAGCCGTTGGACGTTCATGACCCGCGGGCGGGTCGACAGTTCGCCGGTGGTCGTCGGTTCGCGCGCTTGGGTCGGTTCCGACGACGGTAATCTCTACGCGCTGAATCTCGCCGACGGCGCGAAGGTTTGGGAATACACGCTGGGGGGCGGGGTGTCGGCCGGGCCGGCCGTCGCCGCCGGACGAATCGTCGTCGGCAACGACGACGGCGTCCTCTTCTGCTTCGGTACTAAGAAAGAATAACGAGGCCCACCGCATGGTCACCGACGTCTCCCACGATAAGACCGAAGTCGGCAATTACTTCATCGCCAACTACCCGCCGTTTTCGTTCTGGAAGAAAGAGAATCTTTCCGCGATCGAAGACGTGCTGAACGCGCCGCCGCCCGATCCGTCGACGCCGCTCGGTTTGTACCTGCACATTCCGTTCTGCCGCAAGCGGTGCAAATTCTGCTATTTCCGCGTCTACACCGACGTCAACGCCAAGGAAATTCAAGACTACGTCGACGCGCTGGCCGCCGAAATCGCACTGCTGGCGAACAAGCCCGCGGTCGCCGGCCGAACGGTGAAGTTCGTCTATTTCGGCGGCGGCACGCCGTCTTACCTTTCCGCCAGGCAGTTGGAAGGTTTGGTCGAATCGCTGCGAAAGAACATCACCTGGGACTCGGCGCAGGAAGTGACCTTCGAGTGCGAGCCGGGCACGCTGAACGAGGGCAAGGTCCACGCGATCAAGGCGATCGGCGTGACGCGCCTCAGCCTGGGCGTCGAAAACTTCAACGACGACGTCCTTGAGGAGAACGGCCGGGCGCACAAGACCGGCGAAATCTTCAAGGCGTGGGAATGGATTCAGGCCGCCGGTTTCAAGCAGGTGAACATCGACCTGATCGCCGGGATGGTGGGTGAGACGCCGGAGAACTGGACGGCGAATCTTAAGAAGACGATCGAAATCGCGCCGGACAGCGTCACCATCTATCAGATGGAACTGCCGTACAACACCCGCTATTCCCGCGACGTCATCGAAATCGGCAAGGCGGTGCCCGTCGCCAATTGGTCGACCAAGCGAAGCTGGCTGGACGAAGCGTTCGACACGCTCCAAGCGGCCGGGTACAAGGTGTCGAGCGGTTACACGCTGGTGAGGGAGAACAGCACGCCCGACAGCGCCTTCCTATACCGCGACAGCCTGTGGCGCGGCGCCGATCTCTTAGGGACCGGGGTTGCGTCGTTCGGTCACCTTTCCGGCGTTCACTATCAGAACATCGACGGCCTCGACAATTACAAGGGGATGGTCGCGGAAGGTAAGCTGCCGCTCGGCCGCGCGATGACGACGACGAAGCAGGAACGTCTCATCCGCGAAATGATTCTTCAGACGAAACTCGGCTGGCTCGACGCCGGCTACTTCCGTCTTAAGTTCGGCGTCGAAATCTTTCAGGAGTTCGCCGAGCCGTTCCAAGACCTGGTCAAGCTGGGCATGGCCGCCGTCGACGGCGACCGGCTGACGCTCACCCGCGAAGGCTTGCTGCGGGTCGATTCGCTGCTGCCGCGCTTCTTCCTGCCGGAACACCGGTCCGATCGGTACACGTAGGCGGTGGGCGGCCGACGCCGCCACGGCGATCGTGGCACCGCCGTCGACCGATTCACGGCGGCGTTGCGGCGGGCGACCTCCGCGTCGGTCTGTCCGCCGGGTTCGACGGTCGTCGCGGCGGTTTCCGGCGGCGCCGACAGCGTCGCCCTGGCCGCCGGCTGGCGATTGCTGCTGCAAGAGCGCGGCGACGCGCTGCACATCGCGCATTTCGATCATCGACTAAGATCCGATTCGGAAGACGACGTCCGGTTCGTCGGCGACTTGGCGTCGACCTGGAACGTGCCGTTCCACTGCGGCAGCCCGGAAAGTTCGCTTCGCGACGCCCCCGGCGGCTCGCTGGAAAACGCCGCCCGCCGCGCGCGCTACGCATTCTTAGGGTCGGTCGCGCGGTCCGTCGGCGCCAGTGTAATACTTACGGCTCACAACCGCGACGATCAGATCGAGACCGTCTTACACCGCGTGCTGCGCGGGGCGGGTTGGTCGGGGTTGGCCGGCATCCCGGCCGTGCGGCCCCTGGTCCGCGGCGTCGACTTGTTGCGGCCGATGCTCGCGGTGCCGCGGACGTTGGTCGAGGGGTTCCTCGGCGAACTGCGTCAACCGTT
>JBOFFD010000796.1:0-1596 GCA_051648425.1 Planctomycetia bacterium | reverse complement strand
TCGGCCGCCGCCACCCCCGGCGCCACGCCGCCGCCGCAACCGAAGGGCGTCATGGCGTCGGCCGTCTTGTACCGCGATTTGGCCGACCTTTACCGCCGCCGCGAAGCGTTCCTCATCGACCGCGTCTTGCCCGGCTTCGAGCAGTTCGAGACCGGCCTGAACAATCTCATGCCCGGCCGCAACTTCGCCGCCGACGTCCTGCCGCAGCTCGGCAAGCAAATCACGCTGGTCGTCGCCCGCCAGTCGTACGACTACCTCGACGGCAAGCCCGGCGTGCAGATTCCCGGCTTCGCGCTCGTCTTCGACTTGGCCGCCGACGAAGGCGCCGACGTCTTGTCGCTGGTGTTTCAGATGACCGTCGCCATCTCCAACTTCACCGTCGGCCAGCAGGGCGGCGAACCGATGGTGATGGTCGGCGAAACGATCGACGGCGCCGCGGTGTCAACGGTGCGGCACCTGCGGAAGGCGAAGGGCGATTCGCTGCCGATTTTCTTCAACTTCACGCCGTCGTCGGCCAAGGTGGGCAAACGGTTCGTGCTGAGTTCATCAGGCGAACTGTGCCGAAACCTCGTCGCCGCGCTGCAGAAGCCGGCGGTGAGAAGCGAAAACCGCAACTTTGAAATGACCGTCGATCCGGGCGTCTTCGGCGCCTGGCTGGCGACGCTGTCGGACCTCATGAAGGCGCAGCTCGTCGGCCAAGGAACGCCGGTCGAGCAAGCCGCCGGCGAAGTGGCCGACCTGTTGGCCTTCCTGCAGCGGATGAAGACGCTCGAGTTCTTCACGACGACCGAGAAGAACGGCTTCCAATTCGTCACCGAAGCGAGCTGGAAGTAGGCTCGCCCGCGCGTCGGTTGAAAGAAAGGTCCACGCACACTCGTCGGCTTTTCCGCGGCTCCGCGCTTCGTCGTCTTGCTCATGAGGCCGGTGGAGATTACGTTGAGAACAGCGACGTGATCGTGCGGCCGACCTAAAAATCCGAGACGGCGATGAAATCCATTGATCGACGAACCGCGTTGCGGCGGGCCGCGTTTCTCGCCGGGACGGCGGTCGTCGGTTGCCGTGCGACGACCGCCAAGCCGTCGGGGCCGCTGGTGGTGTCGGCGGCGGCCGACCTGCAGGAGGCGTGCGACCGGCTGGCGCCGCTGTTCCGCGATGCGGGCGGGCAGGACGTCCTGTTCAACTTCGGAGCCAGCGGACTTTTGGCTCAACAGATCGCGTCCGGTGCGAAGGTCGACGTCTTCGCGTCGGCCAACGTGGCGTTCGTCGACAAGCTGATCGACCAAAAACTGATCGACGCCGCGACGCGCCGCCTGTACGCCCGCGGCCGGTTGGTGCTTTGGGCGCGGGCCGACGGCGTGACGTTGACGTCGATGCAGTCCCTCATGGACCACTCGGTGCGCCGCATCGCCGTCGCCAACCCGGCGACGGCCCCTTACGGCGCGGCCGCCAACGAAGCGCTCGAAGAATCAGGCGTGCTGCACGACGTTCGGCCGAAGCTCGTCTTCGGCGAAGACGTCCGCCAAACGTTCCAGTTCGCGGCGACCGGGGCGGCCGACGCCGCCATCGTGTCGGCGTCGCTGGTCCGTGGGCCGAACG
>JBOFFD010000795.1:0-1679 GCA_051648425.1 Planctomycetia bacterium | reverse complement strand
TTGCCGTCGCGCATCGACCGAGCCGGCCGCGCCGGCTGCCCCGCCACGAACACGCTCCAGACCTGGCAGTCTTCGGGGAACTCCAGCGTCAGGAACTGCTCGTTGCGGTTGGCGACGCGGTAGTTCGCCTGCGCCCGATACCGTCGGTCGGCCTCCACCACCATGACCAGTTCCGCCAAGTTCACGCTTGCCGACAGCGCCTCCACCTTCTCCGACGACCGCATGCGCCAGCTCAGTTCGCCCGCGGTTCCCACCAGTCGAAACACTTCCATCGCGGTCCGCCGCACGAAGGGCGACAAGCCCGCCGGCGCCTGATCGACGCCGATCGCTTCCACCTTCAGCGCCGGGTCGTCGCGGCGGTCGAGTTGATCGGGGGAGAGGTTCTGCAAGACGGCGAAGGCGTCGAACGCCTCCACTCCCTCGGCGGTGGTGCGCGGGAAGCGCAGGTTGGCGTCGGCCGGCAGGGGCAGGTTCTGCACCAAGTGAAGCGTGTACCGCCCGAGGATTTCACGGTCGAGAGCGACGACGAAACGCCGCCGACCGTTTTCCGCCGGTCCCGGTTCGACTTGTCGGACGCCGGCCCCTTGTACGTCCAAGTCTTGACCGAGCCAGTCCGGGGCCGAGAAGACCAGCCGCGAAACGCCCGCCTGCTCGATGGTCCAATTGAGCTGCGTGATGTAGGCGACCGACGTTTCGCGCAGGCTGACGACCGTCAGGCCGGTGGCCCGCAGGCGGGGTTCGAGGCGTCGCAGCCGCAACGTCAGGGAGGCCGGGCGGCGGTCTTGACGGTAGGCAAGGAACCGGGAGCCGGGCGGGGCCTGGGCCGCCTCTTGCGACAGCCAGTCGATTTGTTCGGGGGCGGTCGGCGCCAAGCCGACGGTCTGTTCGGTTTCGGCGTCGAGGCCGGGGGGCACGGCCGCCACCCACGACCCGGTCTGTTGGACGGCGCCGACGGCCTCGAAGGTCGGCAACGTCACCGAGGCGCCGGCGGCGCGGGCGACCCAGCCGTCGACGCGGACTTCGATCGCTTCCTCGGCGCCCGCCGACGGGGCGTCGGACTTGCCCAGCCGTTCGAGTTCCAGCACGGGCAGTTTCGGATCGTCGCCGACGACCGCCCAGCGGATGTCGCCGGGGACGTCGACGGCGTTCACCTGGAAGCCGGCCGGCAGTTGGACGCGGGCGGCGACCAGCGGCGCGCCGGTTTGGGTCAGGCGCAGCCGACCGACGGTGCGCACGCGCTCGGCTTCCAGCACCGCCAAGACGCCGACGGTGGCATTGAGCCGGCCGGCCCGGCGGGCGACGTCGAAGGCGAGCCGCACCGGCCGGGCGGCGTAGCGGTAGGCCGCCAACACCGGGTCGGCCGCCGCGCCGTTCAGCAGCGGATGCGCCTCCGGCTGCGGGCCGCAGTACTGTTCGCGGGAGGTTCGGGCCAACGTCGGCGACTCGCGCACCGCGACCTCCAACGACGGATCGGCGGCGACCAGCAGTTGGCCCACTTCGCGCTCGGCGTCGACCGGGGCGACTTCGGGAACGGCCAGGGTCTTTCGGGCGTCGTCGGTCGGGGCCGGCAGGAACAATCCCAGCCGAACCTTGATGGTTCCGGTCCAAGGCCGGGCGCCGCGCAGCACCAGTCGACGGTCGGCGCCCTTGCCGGCCAGCGACCAGTCGGCGGCGCCGTC
>JBOFFD010000794.1:0-20652 GCA_051648425.1 Planctomycetia bacterium | reverse complement strand
GTTCCACGTCTTCCGGCACGCCGCCCGCGAAGCGCACCGTCACGATCTTGTGATTGCTGAACTTGCTGACGATCCCCTCCAGGCTGCCGTCGTAGAACAGCCGGCCGTGGTTGATGACGATCGCCCGTTCGCAGAGGCTTTCGACGTCCTTCATGTAATGGCTGGTGAGTAGGACGGTGGTGCCGCGGCGGGTGTTGTAGTCGCGGAGGAATTCACGCAGGTTGGCCTGCGCCACCACGTCGAGGCCGATGGTCGGTTCGTCGAGGAACAAGACGTCGGGCGAGTGTAAGAGCGCGGCGACCAGTTCCATCTTCATCCGCTCGCCCAGCGACAGCTCGCGCACCGGCTGGCCGACGAGCGCCCCCAAGTTTAAGAGCGAGATCAGTTCGTCGTGAACGCGGCGGAAGTCGGCTTCGGGGATGCGGTAGATTTCGCGGTGCAGGCGGAACGACTCCGACGCCGGCAGATCCCACCAAAGTTGGTTCTTCTGGCCCATGACGAGGGCGAACCGGCGGCGGTAGTCGTCGACGCGGTCCCACGGGACGTAACCCAGCACCTCGGCCCGACCGGCGGTCGGATAGATCAGTCCCGACAGCATCTTGAGGGTGGTCGTCTTGCCGGCGCCGTTCGGCCCCAGGAAGGCGACCATTTCGCCCGGTTCGATCGAAAAACCGATGTCGACGACCGCGTGGACGGTCTTATACTCGCGGCGAAAGAGGCCGCGAACCGACGACCACAGCCCGGCGTCCTTCTTCGTCGCCACCCGATAATTCTTCGACAATGCTTCGACGACGACGGCTGCCACGCGAACCCCTGTTCGTTCCTTGAAGCGCCGGCGTCCCGACGAAAAAGCGCTCTCCGCCCGCAAAAGCGGCGGCGTCCCTGCACGAACGCGAGATTATAGGGATTGCCAGCGTCCGTCGAGAGGAGGCGGAGCGGGAAAGCGTTGGCGTGAACGGCCGCAAGGGGATACAATGGCGAAACGTCCGTTCCGACCGCCGGCGGTTTGGACGCCGATTCGACGAGGCGAAGCTGATGCCGAAAGAAACGACCACGATCGAACGATGCCGCATCCAAGGCTACAAGTCGATCCGCGACGCCGACATTCCGCTGGGCCGCTTCAATATCGTCGTCGGCGCCAACGGTGCCGGGAAATCGAATCTCGTCTCTTTCTTTTCGTTTCTGAACACGACTTTCGATCGCGAACTCAACTGGTTTGTCGGTCGGCGCGGCGGGCCGAACGCATTCTTGCACTTGGGTTCAAAAATCACCAGTGAAATTGTCGTCGCGATATCGGTCACAACGGAAAGTGGCAAATTTATTTTTCGTCAGCGGCACGGTTTTCAAGCTCCGGACTCTTTAATCTATTCAGGGTCTAACAAGGATAGCGGCTCCAACGTAAGCGCAGTGGTAGACATTTGTAGGATTGAGGGGGAATCGGCCGCGAGCGTCGCGAATACACAAGTTTATCTTCGTCTTGCAAATGGTGTTGATGTCTATCATTTCAACGACACTTCTCTCAATTCGGCGATCCGCACCGCCGGCGACGTTGAGGATAATCGATCGCTCCGCTGGGACGGTGGAAATCTTGCGGCGTATCTCTATCTTTTGCAACAAACGGACCAAGCGGCGTATCAACGTATCGTCGGCGTGGTGCGGCAGATTGTCCCGTTCTTCGACAACTTCAGCCTCGCGCCGCGGGCGCTTGATCCGACGCGAATTCTGCTGAACTGGCGGCAGATCGATTCAGACCATGAGTTCGGTCCGCATCAATTGTCTGACGGTACGCTTCGTGCGATGGCTCTTGTCACGTTGCTTCTTCGGCCGGAGGTTGAATTGCCCTTGCTGCTCGTGGTCGACGAGCCGGAAACCGGGCTGCATCCCTATGCACTATCGGTCATTGGCTCGCTGTTGCGGAAGGCGAGCCACCATTCGCAGGTGATTGTGGCGACGCAGAGTCCGCAACTGCTCGACGAATGCGATCCCGAAGACATCATTTGCGTTGACCGCAAAGGGCCGGAGTCGATCTTCAGCCGGCCGGACCCCGACAAACTGCGAGCGTGGCTCGACGACTACACCCTCGGCGAGGTCTGGCGGAAGAACGTCATCGGCGCGGGGCCGCATTGATGGCCCGCCTTCACCTGATCGCCGAGGGTCAGACTGAGCAGACGTTCGCCGATACGGTGCTGCGGCCGCATTTGGCTTACTACAGTGTGTATCTGCGCGGGGCCACGACCGTCGTCACGTCACGCCACCGTGGCAAAGTCTATAAGGGAGGCGGCAGCAGCTACCAGCTGTTAAGAAATCACATCGCGCGTTTTCTCAAGCAGGAAAAAGGGGCGGACGTCTTCTTCACGACGATGATCGATCTGTATTCCCTCTATTCAGACATACCTGGCCGAGAGGAGGCCGATCGGTTTAAGAACGACCCCGTCCGCCGCGTCGAAAGCATGGAGGCATCCTTCGCGTTGGACGTCGGCGACCGGCGCTTCATACCGTACATCCAATTGCACGAGTATGAAACCTATCTCTTCGCCGACGTCTCGCAGTTGAGTTTCTTCTACGACAAGGCCGACGATCGAATCGCCCGGCTGCAAGCGATCGCCGACGCCCACGCCACTCCGGAACTCATCGACGACGGGCCGACGACCGCGCCGTCGAAACGCATCATTCAAGAATTTCCCGACTACGCGGACGCCAAGCCGACCGTGGGTCCGCAGGTCGCCGAACTTATCGGACTTCCCGCAATTCGGGCGAAATGTCCACACTTCGATGCTTGGGTTGCCAAACTGGAAGCCTTGGGCGGCGGTCATGCGTCCGGCGGCGGACCGTAGCGGCGGGTGTATTCCTCCCAGCCTTTGGCGCGCAGGCGGCTGGCGTCGTTGTCCAGGCGGCCGTAGCCCCAGGGGTGGCGTTCGGTGCGGTCGCCGTTGTAGTCGGTGTGCGAGTGCTCTAAGACGACCGCCAGCGCGCCCAGGTCGGCGGCCAGTTTGAACGTGTCGGCCTTGTCGAGGTACATGAGCGGCGTGTGGATGCGGAAGTCGCGCGGCGCGAGCGCCAGCGACAACGTCGTCTCCAAACTTTCGATGAACACCCGCCGGCAGTCGGGGTAGCCGGAAAAGTCGGTCTGACACACCCCCGTCACCAAGTCAGACATGCCGCGGCTGTAGGCGAACGAGGCGGCCAGCGACAGGAAGATCAGGTTGCGGCCGGGGACGAACGTCGCCGGCAGCGACGCCTCGCGCGGGTGGGCGCCGTCGACGCCGCGGGTGGGGTCCGTCAGGGCCGAGTCGCCCAAGAGGCCCGTCGTATTCAGAACGTGGAACGGCGCCCCGGCCATCGCGGCGATTTTGGCGGCCTGTTCCAATTCGATCTTATGCCGTTGGCCGTAGTCGAAACCGAGCGCGACGACGCCCGCCGGGAAGTTCTGAATCGCCCAGTACAGACAGGTGGTGGAATCCTGGCCGCCGGAGAAGAGGACCAGCGCGCGGCGGTCTAAGATGGACGGTTGATTCACGGATGGTAGGGTCCGAACGGAGCGTTGCTGATTCTTAGACCGCGGGTGCGGATGCTTTGTTCGTGGAACGAAGTGAAACCGCCGCCGGGAAAGAAGAGGCTGCCGCCGCCTCGGAAGTATTGGTTGCCGAAACCGAACCCGCCGCGCGGACCGCAGAAACCGCCGCCGAAGCCGAAACCCGTGCTGTAACCAACGCCCCCGAACGGAACGCCGTAGGCGATGGGCGGGTAGCCGCTGTAGTACGGCACTCCGGGGTAGAAGATGGGCGGGCCGAGGGTGACGGCGCCGAAGAAGGCGCTGCTTTGGATGACGCCGACGCCCGGCGGCGGGCCGGCGGCGACCACGAGCGGCCGTTCCTCCGGGGCGGGCTGCATGGCGACCATGAGGTAGCGCAGGTGGTCGTCGATGCCAATGGAAGCGTCGGCGGCGGCCGCCGCGGCGGCGGGTTCCAAGGGAAGCACGGCGCCGGCTTCGCGCACGTTGCCGACGACCTCGGCGTAGGCCGCGCGCGTCGCCTGTAGGTGTCCCAGCGCGGTCCCCAACCGCCAGACGTCGCCCTCGGTGGCGACGACCAAATCAGCGGCGGCCGCGCGCAGCCGTTCGACGTCGGGTGGCAGGCCGGGCCGCCAAGGGGGCGGGGCCGGCAGTTCGGGCATCGCCTCGGCGAACGCCTCCACCTTGTCTTGAAGCTTCTCGGAAAGCCGGTGGACGTCGAGCGACCGCAGTCTTGTTCGGCCCGAAGGATCGGGTCCGATGCCGATCAGTTTGTCGTCGAGCGTGTAATAGGCGTGCAGACCCTTGTCGAGCGCGCGGCCCTGCAGGAAGCCGTCGTCATAGACGATGGACGCGGGGTCGACCGCGCGCGGCCGGGGCGCGGGTCGAGCCGGGCCGACAGGCTTCGAGCGACCGGGGATCGGCAGCCGTTGGCTCTGCGCCTGGGCGGCGGCCGGGCCGAACGCCAGCGCCGCCGCGACGAGACCGACCCCATGAAACGCGAACCGACTCGACCGGGCCATGACGGCCTCCTCGCCGGAAAGGATTCCCACAACGTCCGCCGGGCGGACCTACTTCCGTCATCATACCGTCGAGGGTCGGGCGATCCACCGTTTCATCGGCCGCGGCCGATCTACTCGGCCGATTCGGACAGCAGGCGGTCGCGCAGCGCGGCGACCATTTTCTGGAAACTCTTCCGCCGTTCGGCCACGCCCGCCACCGTGGGGTTCGGCGCTTTCACGTAGTTCATGATCTCGTCTTCACAGGCCAGGAATTCCTTACAGGCGCGGGCGGTCGCCTTGGCGATCTTAGACGGGATGGTGGTCACGCCGTTGGCGTCGCCGTGCAACAGGTCGCCGGGGTGGACGGTAAGACCGCCGACGTGGACGGGTACGTCGAGCTGTAAGACGTGGCAGTAGCCATGCGCACAAATCGTACCGCCGGTGAAGGCGGGGAAGCCTAGGCGGCGGACTTGTTCCAGGTCGCGGCCGGCGCCGCTGGTGACGAGGCCGGCGGCGCCGAAGCCGCGGTAGGTCGAACACATCACTTCGCCGAAGGTGGCCGAGACGGCGGGGCTGTCGAGGTCTTGAAAGACGACGACGGCCGGACCGGGCAGGTCGGCGAACTTTTCGAGCTGCGCCTCCAGCGACGAATAGACGTCGTCGCCGCGCGGCGGGGCGTCGCTGCGGAAGGTGGCGGTGGCGGCGTAGCCCACCATCGGCGGCATTTCGGGGAAGCAGGCTTGGATGCGGCCGTCCATGTAGCCGCGGTTGCGCGGCCGGACGTCGAACAGTTCAATGACGTTGCAGACGGTCGGCGTGTCGACCGCCCGCAGCAGTTCCAGTTCTTCGGCCGACAACGCGACGACAGTGCTCATGGAAGTCTTCCTTCGAGTGGAGTGTTGTGGACGGCAAGAGGCCGACGGTGCGACGCGGGGGCCGACGAAAACGTATGGCCTCGCCGGCGCGACGTCCATCCGTCGGTCGGCGGGGGTTCGCCGGCGGCGCGGCCGACCGGTCTTGACGCGACGGGGGTCGGCTTGCTACACTTGCGGGGCAAGTCGGCGCTTCCGTCTCGAGAAAACATGAAACGCTTGGAACCCAGGTCATGCCACTACCTGTCGAGTGCCCGTCATGCGCCGCGTCGTACCGGGTGAAAGACGACCGCGCCGGGACGACGATCAAATGCAAGGAATGCGGCGCGCCGATCAAGGTGCCGGCGGCCGCGGCCCACGACGACGAACCCGCCGTCAAAGTGAAGATAAAGAAGAAGCGGAGGTCGTCGGGCGCGGGCGTCCCCCTGTGGCTCGGTCTGCTCGTCGGCATACCGCTGGGCTTGGTGTTGACCGTCGGGCTGTTTTTCTACAGCGTCAATCTAAAGATGATGAAGAGAGCTGAAGACGCGCGGAAGGCAGACGTCGAGGGACCGATCGGCGGCGCGGTCGCCGGGAAGCCGGCAGCCGACGAAGCGGAGAAGCCGTGGACCGACCTGACCGACGCCGCCGCCGAGCCGCTTTACGTCATCGCCGCCGAGCGGAAACTCAGCATTCCGATGCCAGATCGCTTCGACGAACAGGTCATTTTCGCCAACGGTCCTCTGTCGTTCGCGGTCCTTGGCGGCAACGGTGTATCCGGTAGCGCGCCGCAGATCTTTGATCTTCGGGATCAACGCAAAGTCGGCGTTTTGAGCGACAAGATCTACAGGAGGGGCGTGCTGAGTCCGGAAGGTCGATACTTCGCGTTTCCGGATACCGGCGGCGTTCAGGTCGTCGATGCGGCCGGCGGCTCGAAGGTCGCGCTACTCCCTCTGAAGTCGAACGCCGAGGATTTTTGTTTTGCCGGCCCGGATCGAATCGTCGCGGCCCGCCGCGGCTTCATGACCCTCGACGTCGACGTGTATCGACTGCCTTCCGGCGAGTTGGAACGAACGTTTTCCGCTCAATCGCGCGTCAGCTCCAATCCTTGGATATCGGCAAGCCCCGGTGGCCGCTTGGTGGCGCTGGTGCGACGCGCCGACGTCGGCGGTCCGTTCATTCTGCGAATCTTCCGAGTCGCCGACGGTTCCGTCGCTGGTTCGTTCAGTCTTAGCAACAAACTCACCTCCGGCCGATACCATAATCGGCCGATTTCCTTTTCACCGACCGGCGACGAGATTGCCGGGGTCTTTCGCTACGAAGGAGACGCGACAGCGCCCGAGTTGATCGGCTGGGATCTGAAGACCGGGCGGGAAGCATTCCGCCATCTGATTCCGGGCGCCGTCTACGACGTCCAAAAAGGACCAAGCGAGAGTCCGCTGGTGCAATGGTTCCCCGACAAGCAACGCCTTTTCCTGCTGGGCCGGTACGTTTACGACCGAACGCTTGGCGGCCCACTGTGGAGGCTGCCGGCGCCGGACAAGTACGATCGGGAAGAGGCTCGGCCGGCGGGCGACGACGCGATCCTGGCCGTGGTCCCGACGAAGACCGGTCGGGCGTTGCAGACGGTTCCGCTGCCGCTCGATCAGATCGAGAAGGCGGCCGAGGAACTCGCCGCGAACCGGAAGGACGCGCCGGCTGAAAAGCCCGCCGCCGGGACGCCCTGACGGTTCGTCTTACTTTTCTCGATCGATTCATCTTCATCTAAGATCAAAGTTCCGCCATGCCGATCCCCGTCGAGTGTGAAGAATGCGGCGTCGCGTACCGGGTGAAAGACGACCGCGCCGGTACGACGATTAAATGCAAGGATTGCGGCGCGCCGATCAAGGTGCCGGCGGCGCCCGCCGCCGACGAAGAACCCGCCGTCAAAGTGAAGAAGAGAAAGAAGCGGCCGTCGCGCTGGACCGACGTCGTCTTCTGGTTGCGTTGGGGGGCGTGGATCGTCATCGGCGGCGGAATCTTCCTCTACTTGAGTTGGAGGGTCTTTCTATTCGTCTCCATCGTCGATATGGTCCAGCGAGACATGGACATACGCCAACTCGACCAGGTCGAGAACACCGCCCCGACCGGCGAGTCGGCGGTCGCGGGCGCCGCCCCATCGGGGTGGACCGATCTTTCCGATCCATCGACCGAACCCCCGACCGCCTTTCCCGCCGATCGAACCCTCGCTATTGGACTGCCGCAAAGCAACCCCGACGACGTCGTCCTCTTCGCGGAACACTCGACCCGTTTCGTAGCGGTCGGCGGCAATAAGAAAAAAGGGAAGCGTCCGCGAAATCTGGGATATGCACGAGGGGCGTAAGATCGGGCAGGTCGAGTTCGAGAACGGCGGCGCGCACGGCGAACTTGGACCCGACGGCAAGTATCTCATTCTGGATGCGGCCAGTGCGCCGAAGGCTCCGGTGTTCGAGATCGGCGTGGGTCCAATCTCCTCGTCTTTCACCGTCGGGTACGGTACGGAAGCAAGATTCGCGGGACCCGACCGGTTGATTGTTTCCTACAAAGGTTCCGGTCTTTCGGTCTGCAAGATTTCGACCGGGGAAATTTTGGGGTCGACGATCGCCGGGGGGGACGGCTCGGTCTCTTCGGTCAGTCCCGGCGGTCGGTTGGCGGCGATCATCGGGAATCGGCGGCTGCGCGACGAGGATGCGGTCAAACTGTATCGCCTCGACGATTGCCTGATGACCGGCGCGCTGCCGTTGGGTGCAAAATATTCGCCGATGGGCGGCGGGAAGCGTCCGGCGGCGTTTTCGCCCGACGGCCGCGAAATCGCGGGCGTCTTCCGCTTCAAGGATCGGCCGGGGAAGGAAGTCCTCGTCGGCTGGGATCTTAAGACCGGTCGGCGCGTTTTCTTTCACGAGTTTTCAGATGCGGTCCGGCTTGATGCGGCTTTCGACAACGAAAGCCCCGACGTCCAGTGGTTTCCCGACGGCAAGCGGCTGTTCCTCTTCGGCCGCTGCGTCTTCGACCGCGCTGTCGGCGGCCCGGTGTGGACGCTCGGAAACACGACGCCGGACGGGGAGATCAGCGGCCGGGAGACGAAAGTGATCGCCGAAGACCGTATCGCGGCCGCCGTCGGCGACGTCGACCGTCTTACCCTGCGGACGATCCCGCTGCCGCTTGATGAAATCGAGAAAGGAACGAAGGCGTTCTCAACGAAGGATCAACGGTGAGCGGTGGTTCGGTGTTTTTCGGCGGGAAAGAAGCGGCGCGGGAGGGGTTGCCGCGACGTGCCGCCGAGCGGTACACTGATCGGTCGCAACAGCTCTCGTCGTTGACAACGTACCACCAGGGACGCCGCCCATGCCGATCCCCCGTCGAGTGTGAAGAATGCGGCGTCGCGTACCGGGTGAAAGACGACCGCGCCGGTAAGACGATCAAATGCAAGGGATGCGGGGCGCCGATCGAAGTGCCGTTGGAAACGCCGCCAGCGCCGCCGCCGTTGCCGAAGGGCCGGCCGGCCCCGGTCGCCGACGACCCGGAACCGCCGCGGCGGAGGAAAAAGAAGAAGTCGTCGGCCGGCTGGGGGATTTCGCCCCAGGGCGTCTTCGTGGGAATCGGTTGCGGCTGCTTGGGCTTTCCCGTCTTCGTCATCGCCATGGCGCTGTTCCTGCCGTTCCTGCAAAAGATGCGCGGCCCGCGGCCGCCGCGCGATTTCCCGCCGCGGCCGGCGGAGGTCGTCGCTGCGGAAGCCGGTCTCCCCGCCGCCGCGGCCGCGCCGCTCGACGTCGCCGCCTCGTGGAAGGACGCGACCGACCCGCCGGCCGAGCCGCCGTACTATTTCGCCGCCGATCGGACGCTGCGGATCGACCTGCCGCACCTTGAAGACGGCCTCGTCGTCCATCCGACGTGGTCGAACGCCTTCGCCACGCTCAGCGACGAGACGAATCGCGGCGGCACCACCTTGCAGACGTGGAACCTCCGCGAACAAATCAAGATCGGGGAACTCAGAACGGACGACGACGTCGGCGACGACGACGGCGGGGTTCTTAGTCCCGACGGCAAATACTACGTCGTCGTCGAGTCGGCCGGCGTCGCCGCCCCGGTCTACGACGTCGGGGCGGGAACGGTGGCCGGCCGCGTGCCCTGTCGGTATTTGGCGGCGGTCCGGTTCGCGGGGTCCAACCATCTTTTGGTGCAACAACAAGATCGCGGCGTCGCGGTCCATCGGTTGCCCTCCGGCGCCTTGGAGCGGACGGTGCCGATCCGGGGCGCGACGAAGAGGTCGCGGGCGTTGGCGACGAGTCCCGGCGGCAAGTTCGCCGCGGCTTTACATGTCGCCGGGTCGACCGTTCAGGTGGTCGTTTTCCGCGTCGACGACGGTTCGATCGCCGGAGCGCTTCCGGTCGAATCAAAGTTCGTTTCCGATCCCGAGGGCGAACCAAAGCTCGCCGAACGGCGACGAACTCGTCGGCGTCTTTCCCGGCGGCGACCGCTTTAAGACCACGGCGTTGATCGGCTGGGATCTTAGTACGGGTGTGGAAAAGTTCCGCCATGAATCGGCCCTCGTTTTCGAGTCGTCGGGCCTCATGGCGGGCGACGGCGCGATTCAATGGTTTCCAAGTCAGAAGCGGTTGCTGGTCTTCGGCCGCCACGTTTTCGATCGTGAACTCGGCGGGCCGGTCTGGAGTCTTCCCGATCGGCCGGAGCGCGGCGTCGAGTTCGGAAGTCAGCCGATCAAGGTGGTTTCGGACGGATCGATTCTCGCGCCGTTCAAGGAAAACAACTGCTGGAGCATACGGGCGTACGCACTTCCCTTGACCGAGATCGACGAAAGAACCGCGGTTCTGGCGGCCGAGCGCGGAAAGAAGCCGGCCGACAAGGCTCCGTGAACCGGGGACGAGGGGTTGCCCACTCACTTGACGATCTTGTTAGCCGCCGCCTTCCGCAGCGGCGCGTCCGAACTTCGTCAGACGTCGGCCGACCAAGGACGCGCCGCTGCGGAAAGCGGCGGCTAACAAAGACGAGATGGCCGGGCCGGGGTTGCCGAGCCACCGGGCCGTACGGTACACTGATCGGTCAGTGCAGGTCACGTCGCTTTCAACAGAGTGCCAAGGAAGCCGCTCATGCCCATTTCGGTTGAATGTGGGAGTTGTTCCGCGTCCTACAGGGTGAAGGACGACCGCGCCGGCTCGACGATCCGTTGCAAGGAATGCGGCGCGGCGATCGCCGTGCCCCCGCCTCGGCCGACGAGCCGCCGATCCATCGAACTGGCCGACGACGACCGCCCGAAACGGCGGTCGCGCGATGCCGGCCCTGGCCCCCTCGTCTGGGTCGGCTTCGGCGGCGCGGCCCTGGCGATGCTGTTCGTCGTCGGGATCGTCGTCACCAACCAAAGCAAGAAAGACGCCGAGCCTGACGACGGCCCCAACCCGGTTGTCGACGCCCGCCCCCTGGGCCAACCGGCGCAGGTCGTGAAGGTCGAGCTGCCGGCCGGCGGCGCGAACCCGGCCGCCGGCGCGGCTGCACCCGGTGCGGTCGGCGCGGTCGACGCCGACGGCCCCCTCCCCGGTTGGACCGACCTTTCCGACGCCCCCGCCGAGCCGCCGGCGGCCTTCCCGGCCGACGTCATGGTCGACGTCCCCGTGCCGGACCAGACGGCCAGCGACGACGTCGTCTTCGCCAGCCGCTCGAACTTCATCGCCGCCGTCGGCGGCAACTTCACGCCGAAAGACCGCCGCGAGATTTGGGACCTGCGCGGCGGCCGAAAGATCGGCGCGATCATGATCGACGGCGGCATCAATAAATGCGACGTCAGTCCCGACGGCCGCCATTTCGCCATGCGCATTCGCGTCAACGACCGCGTCGCCCTTTTCGACGTCGTGACCGGAAAACCGGTCGCCCCCATAACCACGCCCGACGTGAGCGTCGTGCTCTTTCGCTCGTCCGAAGAGTTGTTGACGTTCAGCCGCGAGGCCGTCGAACGATGGAAAGTGCCTTCGGGCGATCTCATCAAGAAGCTCCCGGTCAAAGTCACGATGGGAACGTTGGCGGTCAGTCCCGGCGGCCGATATCTCGCCACGTTGACCGAAAACAGCTACCGAACCCAAGCGAGGTTGAAAATCCTCCGGATCGACGACGGCAAGGAAGTCGGCGACCTTTCGCTGGACGGTAAGTTCAACGACTACTCCATCTCGCATTTCAGTGGGACGATGGCGTCGTTCTCGCCTGACGGCGGCGAAATCGCCGGCGTCTTCAACGAGGACGGTTCCGGGAACAACTACGTTCTCATGGGGTGGAGCCTTAAGACCGGCCGGCGGCTCTACCGCCATGAATTCTCGAAGGAAACCTTCGATTTCCGTGGCAGCGGCAACGTCAGCCGGGGTGTGCAATGGTTTCCCGACGGCCAACGGCTTCTCGTCGCCGGCCGCCACGTCTTCGACCGAAAGGCGGGCGGACCGTTGTGGACGGCGCCGGAGAAGTCGGGCGGGGAGGAAATCGGCGACGGCGAGGCGCGGATTCTCGACGACGGCCGAATCGCGCTCTCGCTGGGCAAATACAAGGAATGGCGGTTGAAAGCGCTGGCCGTGCCGAAGGAAAGCCTAGGCCGAATCGCCGCCGCCGTGGGCGCCGGTGGTACGAAGGCCGACGGCGACCTGCCGCTGCTGACGGTTTCCGACGACGCGCCGACGGCGGTCGTCTTGAAGGGCGCCCGCGGGGGCTGGCAGGCCGGCCCCGATCCCGGCGGCCGGCCCGAAGGCGAATGGCTGGCGAAGCCGATCCCGGTCGAAGCCGCCCCTTCCGCCGTCGGCGCGCTGTTCGTCTCGGCCGAAGGCGCCGGCCGCGCCGTCGTGGCGCTTGACCGCGGCAAAGACCGGGCGGTCGTCGAATGCTTCGACCTGACAGCGGCCCCCGCCCCCGATGTGAAGCCGGCGAAAACCGCGCGGGCCGGCGCCGGCGGCGGACCCGAGCCGATCCGGTTCGACGTCCCCTTCGGCGCGCACGCCTTGAACCTCAGCCGCGACGGCTCGCGCCTCCTCACCCGCGTCGCCGACAGCGCCGGCCGTCTCGATGTTTGGTCCGTGCCCGACGGCAAGCATCTTTTCGGATGGCGGCCGTACTTGAAAACCGCCAAAGATAAGGACGAGCAAGCCGTCGAGGGCGCCGTCTTCGTCGGCCACGATCGCGTTCTCACCATCGGCAAGGCGAACATTTTGACGATGTGGGAGCTTCCCGCCTGTCGACCCGTCTTCTCGATCGCGAACTTCAACCACCAAGGCGGCTCGGCCTCGGACTCCATTCGAAGCCACCTGGCGTCGATGCAAAGCCGAGCGGACAGCGTGCTGAACCGAATCAAGAAAGGCGAGATTTCACCGGAAGAGTTGTCGGATCCCGCCGCGCTCGAGGCGTATTTGAAGGGCGAGTCTCGGGACGGCTCCCGACCGTACTTCGACCCGGCGCGGCTGCCCGCCGTCAGTCCCGGCGGGCGGTATCTCGCCCTGATGCACGCCGACGAACTGTTGTTCCTCGACGCCGCCACCGGTGAAACCAAAGGCGCCGTCCCGGTCCGCGGCCTTTACGGCGCCGGCGCGTTCGACCCTTCGGGCCGCAAGTTCGCCCTGACGGTGCAACGCCCGGTGGGCGCCATGTTCCTGGTCGTCGAAATGGCGTCGGGCGAGGTTTCGGCCGAGTTCCCGCTTCCCGTCGCCGGCAAAAACCTGCAATGGTGCAACTTCCAGCACCTGATCATGGACGGTCAATGGTTGGTCGACGTCGATAAGAAGCGCGTCGGTTGGAGCTACCGCATGCCGAACACCGTCCACGCGCCGCTGACGCCCGACGGCCGCCATTGGGCGATGCTGCCGCGGGCGCCGAGCAGCCAACGGTCGTCGCTGGCGGCCGTCGAACTGCCCGACGAGGCGGTCGCGAAGAAACTGGCGGCGGCCACGGCCGACAACCAGTACATCCTGTCGCCCGGCGGCAAGATTTCCGTGAAGGTCGACATCTCCGCCGCGCCCGCCGGCGACCGCGCTTTCGTCGAGGTGATGAAGGAACGCTGGACCGCCCAGTTCGTCGACGGCGGCGTCGACGTCGTCGAGGGACAGGCGCTGGTGTGCGTCCTGCGGGTTGCGTTGCGCTCCACCGGTCGGCAGCAGGCCTACACGCAAGGCGGCAGCTTCATTGGAGCGAGGGACGGGACTAAGGTTACGGTCGCCGAAACGTTCGTCGACGTGCAGGCGGAAATCACGCTGGGCGGCCGCGAACTCTGGTCCGAAAAGCGGTCGTTCGACAACCAGGCGTACTACAAGCATCTTGAGGAAGGCCAGACCATCGAGCAGGCGCTTGCCGCCGACCAATGGGCGGCGGTGAAGCAGTACGTGCAAAGTCTGGAAGCCCCGTTGTACCTCTTCCCGGAAAAGGCGAAGACCGGTTTGGGAACCTCGCTGGTGACGGCCGACGGCGCCAAGCCCGGCGCCGCGCCGCCGGAGGAGACCGTCCGCCCGAAGAAGGCGGGCGCGGGTGCTCGGAGAGACTGAGCGCCGTTTGAATCCAGGCGGCAACGGCTTCCCTACAAGCTCTCGACCACTTCGTCGCCCTCGCGCGTGGACGCCGCCCGCCAGACTCCCAAGTCGACGCCGTCGCCGACGAACACCACCCGGCCGTCGCAGAAGAGCACGTTGACGCCGCCCAGGTGGTTGGAACGGGCGCCCTTCCAGGCGACGCTGTGGATGCTGCGCCAACAGTCGGGCCGCGGGCTGTTCGGCGTCAGATAGTGGTTGTAGGTCGAACTGCGGACGTCGCCGTCCCACCAGCCGTTCCCCTTGTCGAGCCGCCAGTTGACGATCGCGCTTTCGCAGCCGGCGTCGGTCAGCGGATTGGCGCTCGTCGAAACGGCGATCCGCTGCCGGTCGATTGGCAGCGTGGTGTTGGCCATGGAACCGGCGCCCCCGTCGGCCGTCCCGATCAGTTGTTCCGAACCCGCGACCGTTTTGGATAGTCCGTCCACGATGGTTCGGCTGGAGTTGGCTTGGCCGAGCACGAACACGCCGTTGGCCCGCGCGACGACCCCGACGTCGCCGGGGGCCGCCGAGCCGGGCGATCCGTCGCCCGCACTGAAGTGATAGTTCGTCGGCCCCGATACGTACACCGTGCCGCCGAGTCGGCCGGGCGCCGGCTGGCCGTCGCTCGGGCATAGGAACGACCACACCTTCGTCGACAGCGTCGTCGTGTTTTCCCTGAACACGGTGAAAACGCCGACGCCCAACAGCGGCGTCGACCCAGACGCGATCGGCCAATCCATGTTCAGCGCGTTGTAGACTTCCGATCCCTCCAGATAGGGCGTCGTCTGCGCGAAGACCGACCACCGATAGTGCAACAGCGGCACCGACGGGTGGAATTGCGGCACGTTGGAGTAGAGGAAGCCCACGGGGAACGAGCCATGCGCCGCGTGGTAGTTGTGCAGCGCCAAGCCGAACTGTTTCAGGTTGTTGGAGCACTGCGACCGCCGCGCGCCTTCGCGAGCTTGTTGCACCGCCGGCAGCAGCAGCGCCGCCAGCACGCCGATGATGGCGATCACCACCAGCAGTTCGATCAGCGTGAATCCGAAGTTCTTCCGTTTGCGGTCGTTCATGTTTTCTCGCTTGGCGTGTAGGAAATATTACGTCGGCATGGATGTAAGTAGTACCGCGACGGCTCGCACGCCGTGTCCGCTGGCACCTACAGCCTACTTACATCCATGCCGGCGTAATAGGTGGCGGGATCGGCGGGGTCCGCGCGACGAACCTCGCCGTGCAGGCCGTCTTAGTTTAAGACGTTCGCGGCGCGCGAAATCTTACACTCGGCGCGGCGGCGTGAAACGCGGCGCGGCCGAGGAGATCGCGGAACGGTCATGAAGGCGGGGAGTCAGACGCGCGGCGGGGGAGGATCGACGCCGGTGGGAACACCAACGGGGGCGGCGTCGCGGGGCGCCGGGGCGAATACGAAAAAGCCGTCGAGCGACGGCGTGTAGACGGGAGGCGGCAAGGCCGGCGCGCCCGAGAACAGCCAGGTCTGCGACAGGCCGCGGCAGCCCGCCATCTGGCGGGTGTTGATCGTGGCGACGCCCTTGCCGGTTTCAACCTTTTCCGCCGGTTCATTCGCGGCGTCGCAGCACGATTTCGGCCGGGCGCAAGAGCGTTCGGCTAGGCAGCAGGCGGGCGGGTCGGCGTCGGCGGTAAGGTCGACGAGGCCGTCGGCGGGATCGGGAAGTGCGTCGCGCCGGTCGACGTACTTCGGCACGTCGACGTCGTTCGCGGCCGCCCAGACGAGCCGTTCCGTCAACGTGGTGCAGCAGCAGCTCGTCCAACACTGGCGGGCGTTTTGGCAGCCGCAGGCGCGGTGCATGCAGGGGAACGGCACGCTCACGTCTTTGGCGGGACCGGGCAACGGCAGGCCGATCGTAACGGCGCAGTAGGCGACGATGGAAGCCAGCGCCACAATGCGCCGCCCCTGCTTCAACTTCGCCGCTCCGTTCCGATGACGCTTCATGCGCACCCACACCGTTCGACGGTTTTCACCGAATGTAACACTAGGGCCGTGGGCGCCGGAAGTCCATCGGTTGCAAAGTCGCAGGGGTTAAAAAGACGGACTCGTCAGAGAATACAGAATGACGGCGCGATCCATCTTAGTCGCCGAGAATGGCGGCGCGGTCATCGTCCTTCAGAGCCGGAAGCGGAATCCGTCTCACGCGACGACCCGCGATCCTCATAGAATCACGTCGTCGTGGCGCCGATTTCCCTTTCCAATGCAGCGAGCCGATCCCATGAAAGAACCGGTCGTTCCCCGTCGGACGTTCTTGGCCGAGTCGACCGCGCTGGCGGCGGCGGCGGCGGTCGTCGGGCCGTCGCCCGCCCGGGCGGCTCCGAAGACCGCGGCGGCTTCCTTCCAAAGCCGGTGGGACGAGTCGTTGGACCGCGTCTGGCCCGGCGCCGACTACTGGGCCGCCCCGCAGCAGGATTGGCGCGTGGCCGACGGTCGGTTGGAGTGCGTGAACCCGGCGGCGCGGCGGACCATCGATCTGCTGACGCACCGCGGGGGCGAGCGACCGGGGTCGGTGGCGGTGGCGGTGAAACTCGGGTCGCTCGACGCCGCGCGGGTCGAGGGCGGCAAGGGTTCGGTCGGTTTCTTCGTCGGCCGCCGCGGGCCGCTGGGCGACGTCCGCAACAGCGCGATCCACGGCGGCGGCTTCGCGGTCGGTGTGCGACCGGCGGCGACTGGGGTTGGCGAGCTGTTCGTCGGCGACGGACCGAACGGCGCCACGGGGCCAGTGAAGCTCGACGTTCCCACCGTCGAATTGGAGTTCGCCGCCGAGGTGGTCGACGGCCGCTGCAAGGCGACGCTGACCGCGCGCGACCCCGCCGACGGCCGCGTGCTGGGGCGGGTCGAACGGACGAACCTGCCGCCGGACTTCACGGTCGGCAACGTCGCCCTCGCCGTCAATTTCGCGGCGTCGCACGGGTCTAACGCCGCGGCGCCGAAGAAAGCCGCCAAGGCGGCGGCCCCCGTCGGGCCGTTCGGCCGTTGGTGGTTCGCCAACTGGCGCGTCGGCGGGACGGCGGTCGACCACGACCCCGCCGCCGCCTTCGGCCCGATCTTGTTCAATCAGTACACGCTGCACCGCCGCGTCTTGAAGATGAGCGTTCAGATGCCGCCGTTGGGGCCGGACGACGACCAAACCGTTCGGTTGCAACTTCGCGGCGACGGCGGCGATTGGAAGACCGTCGCGACGGCGGAAATGGACCCGGCCGCCCGCAACGCGCTCTTCCGCGTCGCCGATTGGAACGACCAGGCCGATGCGTCTTACCGACTGTCTTACACCCTGAAGCGGCGCGACGGTTCGTCGACGGAGGATCGCTTCGAGGGAACGGTGCGGCGCGACCCCGGCGACGCCGACGTGCTGTCGGTCGCCGACATTTCGTGCAACGCGCACTTTGCATTTCCGAACGATGCGTGCGTCGCGGCGATCGCCAAACTGAATCCCGATCTGATGGCGTTCACCGGCGACCAGTATTACGAATCGACCGCCGGCTTCGGCGTCGACCGCGCTTCCCCCGAACGGTCGCTCTTGGACGTGCTGCGCAAATGGACCTTGCACGGCTGGACGTGGCGCGACCTCACGCGCGACCGGCCCACGATCAGCCTTCCCGACGACCACGACGTCTACCACGGCAACCTGTGGGGCGAAGGCGGTGCGGCGGCGCCGGGGGTCGACGCGGCGGCGGAGGCGGTCGGCGGGTATAAGATGTCGGCCGAGTTCGTGAACGCGGTGCATCGCTTTCAGACGGCGCACCACCCCGATTCGCCGGCGGCGCCCGGCGCGCGCGGCACGACCGGTTGGTTCGGGCCGCTCGTGTATGGGCGCGTGGGGTTCGCGATCTTAGCCGACCGGCAATATAAGACGGGGCCGGCGGGCGAGGTTCCGCCGACGGGCGGCGGCCGGGCCGACCACGTCGTCGACCCGGCGTTCGACCCGGCGACGGCCGACAAACCGGGCCTGCAACTTTTGGGCGAAGCGCAGATGACGTTCCTGCGGCAGTGGGCCGACGATTGGGACGGCGTCGCCATGAAGGCGGCGGTGTCACAGACGTTGTTCACCGCGATGGCGACGCACCACGGCACGAAAGACGGCCTCTTAGTCGCGGATTACGACACCAACGCCTGGCCGCAAACCGCTCGCGACGCCGCCGTCCGCGAACTGAAACGGGCGCGGGCCTTTCACCTCGCCGGCGACCAGCACCTGCCGGCGGTGGTGCAGTACGGCGTCGACGCGCCGCGCGACGGCGTCTACGCCTTCGCGTCGCCGGCGGTGAACAATCTGTATCCGCGTTGGTTCCGGCCGAAAACGCCGGGTACGAATCGGCCGGCCGGCGCCCCCGAAACGCACGGCGACCACGTCGACTCCTTCGGCCACCCGCTGACGGTGCTGGCCGTCGCCAATCCGAAGCTGGAATTCCGCCGGGGCGTGATCGACGCCGAGGTCGACAAGTCGGCCGGCTACGGCGTCGTCCGGTTCGACAAGAAAAAACGCACCGTCACGATCGACTGTTGGCCGCTGACCGCCGACCCGACCGTCCCCGGCACCCAATTCCCCGGCTGGCCGGTGGTCGTCGAAATCGAAGGCGCCTGACGATCGCTACGCTTTCCCGGGTTCGTCGGCGTCGAGGTCGATTTCCGGGTCGGTGTCCGGGTCGGGTTTGTCGGCGGCGGGTTTGTTGGCGGCGGGTTTGTCGGCGGCGGGTTTTCCCGCGACGGGTTTTCCCGTCGGCTTCGACAGGTCTTTGATGGCCAACATCTCCGTGCTGTGGAGATCGCCGCCACCCTCGGAACCAAAAGGGGCGGCGGGTTTCGCGGTCGGGGCGCCGGGTCGCGGCCCCGTCGCCGTTGGATGGGACGTACCCAAAAGCTTGGCGGCCATCTTCTGCCGGATCGCCTTCGCCTCTTCCGGGGTCAGTTCGCCGTCGGCCTCCATCTGCTTGAGCGACTTAAGCAGCGTCCTCGACTCGCCGCCGTCCCCCTCGGCGTAGCGCTTCGTCCATTGTCGAACGATCAACACCGCCAAGGCCAACGCAATAATGCCGCCGACGAGATACAGCAGCGGCAGAATGATCTCCCACAGGTGGTCGGTGGCGGAGCCGACGGGCAGCGGGGGCCGGGGGGCCGGCTTCGCCTTGGCATCCTTCGCCGCCGGCGCGACGGCGGGCGGCGCGACGGCGGGCGGCGAAGCGCCCGTCTGGGCGGCGGCGGGAGCGGCGGCCGCCGTCAGGCCGATCAGCAGCGCCGCCATCCATGGGGAAAGGGCTGGGCGACGGACTAGGACGGCGGGGTCTTCACTCGACATTCGTCGTCTCCGTCAAGGCGGCCGGGCGGCGGCTCGCCGTCGCTTCCAGCGATCAACGTATGGCCTTCGCCGTCGCGCGGCCGGGCGTTCCGCGCCTGGCTGGTCGGTCGCGCCACCGGCCGTCGCTCCGGAAACCATTAGGCGCACGACATTTCGCCCTCGACTCGCGTACAACGATCGGCGATGTTCGACCGGCGACGGCGCGCGTCGGTCGGCGGGAGTCGGAAGGCGAGGCGGGTCGTGATCGACGAAGCGGAATCACTGCGACGGGCGCTGTGCGGATCGAACGATCCGGGCGGCGGCGACGTCGTCGACTTCGCCGGGCTGGCCCGGCGGCGGTGGTTCATCGAAGCGGCGGTCGGTCTGGCGCCGCCCGACGAACTGGCGGCGCTCGTGAGAAGCCGTCTGGAACGCGGCGGAGCGGGGGTCGGCGGAGCGGGGGTCGGCGCCTCGAGCCTCGGCGTCGCGGCCGACGAACTGCCGCCGTTGCTGCGTTCGCTGGTCGACCGGTTGCGGTCGCCGAGCAGTGTCCCCGACGCCGCCGCGCGGACCACGCCCGGCTTCCGGGGCGCCGCCGACGACACCGCCGACGAGTCGGCCCCGTGGGCCGTGGGCGACGAAATCGCCGGCTACCGGATCGTCGGCACGCTGGGCGAAGGCGGGATGGGGGTCGTCCTCTTGGCCGAGGACGTGAAGCTGCGGCGGTCGATCGCGCTGAAGGTGATGAAGCCGAAGCTGGCCGCCGACGAGACGTTCCGCCGTCGCTTTCTTCGCGAGGCCCAGGCGGTGGCGTCGGTCCATCACGACTGCGTCATGCCGATCTACCAAGTGGGCGAGACCGACGGCGTCTTGTTCCTGGCGATGCCGTATTTCGCGGGCGAAACGCTGTACGACCGGATGATGCGGTCGTGGCCGGGCGCCGCCGAACTGACGACCATCGGCCGGCGGATCGCCTCGGGGCTGGCGGCGGCGCACGACGCCGGCGTGGTCCACCGCGACGTCAAGCCGTCGAACATTTGGCTGCACGAGCGCGACCGACGGTCGGAGGGGCGGTTCGACGGGGCGGCGGCGTGGTCCGGAGGCGCGGCGCCGTTGGTCAAACTGCTCGACTTCGGCCTGGCCCGCTTCGTGGAAGACGTGGCGCTGACGCAGTCGGGGTACGTCGTCGGCACGCCGGCGTACATGGCGCCGGAACAAGCCAGCGGCCAACCGGTCGACGGCAGAGCCGACCTGTTCGCCCTCGGCACGGTACTGTACGAGGCCACCACCCGGCGTCGGCCGTTCCGCGGCGAAAACACGCTGGAGGTGCTGCACAGCCTGGCGGTCGACGAACCGCCGCCGCCGCACGAACTTGATCCGTCGATCCCCGAACCGCTGTCGCGGCTCATCGCCGAGCTACTGGAGAAATCGCCC
>JBOFFD010000793.1:0-2822 GCA_051648425.1 Planctomycetia bacterium | reverse complement strand
ACGGCTTCAATTCCGCTTTCGAGACCGACCGCGGCGCAACGAAGGTGTAGCCGCCGCCTTTCTCCAGGCTCAACACCGCCTTCTTCGCCCCCACGCCTTGTTCCACGCGCACGTCGGCGGTGATGGACGGCGTCAACGGCATCCGCGAGCCGGCCGAATCAAGCTCCTGAAGCGTCGTCGCGGGAATCGCCTCCAGGATTTTGTTCAACACGTTCCCCTCGCCCGCCTGCGCCGCCGTCACCGGCAGTTCCATCAGCGAGAACAACGACCGGTCCTTCACGTCGAGCCGCTCGGCAACGCGCTTCCGCTGGTCGAGCATCTTCTGATCCCATTTGACGTTCTGCTTCTCAAGGCCGGCCACGTACATCGCCAGCCGCGCCTGCACTCGCAGCACCCGATTCTTGATGAGTTGCCGTTGGGTGAGCGAGTCGACGAAGTTGGCCTTCGCTTGGCCCTCCAGCAACGTCGAAAACGCCTCCAACCGCAACGACGAACTGCTGCCGACCTGGCGGATGGTCACTGGTGGCGCGAAACCGCCGCCGTTGCGCAGGAATTCGGGAATCTGCACCTCTTCCTCGAATTGTTCATCCTTGCCGGGTTTTTCGCCGTCTTCCTCCTTTTGCGCGACGGCCGGGGCGATGGTTCCGAAGACCAGGAAGGCCGCGAACAGACCGAGCGGCGCGAAGCGACGGGTGCGGAACATCGGAGTCCTCCTCCTGAAATCAAGGATGCGCGGCCGACAGCGGACGCAGCCTTTGAACGGAAAGCAGGCGGCTGAGGTCGTTGCCGTCCGGGGTCGGCGTTTCCAACACCACCATGCCGACCGCCGCGCCGGCGGCGTCTACCACCGGCGCCCCGTCCCAATGCGCGGCCGCGTCTGGTTGAAAACGGGCGAGGTTCGACGAACCCTTGGGTATCAGAGAGTGCCGCGACAACTCCACCGCTTTGATCATGATTCGCGGCTCGAAGTCGATCGTGACCATTTCGGGAGCCGACTCGGGTATCACGATTCGCACTTCCGCCCTCGTTCTTCTTAGCGACTCAAGGTCCGCCGTCGACGCCGTCGGCAGCCAGCCCGGCAGGTCTTCGGTGGTTTCCAACAGGGCGAAGTCGTTCAGCAGCAGCCGTTGCAGATCGGCGTCGGAGCGGTTTTTCTCTTGCAGCACATTTTGGGGGAAGTCGGGGTGATAGTGGATCGCTTTGACCGGTATGCGTCGGCCGCCGACCGCGACGATCAGCTTCAACGATCCGTCGGCGATCAATGGCTTGGCGCCCGCGTCGGAGAACGAGCGGGCGCGGGTGACCAGCGTGCGCGGGCCGTTCGCCCACGCGGTCGCCAAGCCCCGGACCGTCTTCTTTCCATCTTCGTCGTCTTCGATGCAGATCAACCCGACGACTTTCTGAAAATCGACGACCGGCGCCGGCGGCGCGACGGCCGGCGCTTCTTTCTTTTGCACCGCCGCGGGAACCGGAACGGGTTTCGGGACGGGTTCGACGACCGTCGCGGCCGGCTTCTCCACGATCTTGACGGGGACCGGATCCACCCCAGCCTTTACCGGATCCGCCTCCGGCTTGAGAGGAGCTTCGGCGACGGCCGGCATGTCACGATCGAACGCCCGGCCGACGAGGAAGCCGAAAAGCAGCAGCGTCACCGTTCCCAGCAGGCAGCCGGCGACCAGCACGAACACCCGCATCTGTTTGGCCGTCTGTACCGCCGCCGCCTTGTGAACGGCGTCGTCGAAGTCGATTTCCGGCCGCGGCTTGCGGTCGCCGCGCGGCCGCGCCGGCACCGCCAGCCGGTCTTCTTCTTCGACGGGATCGACCGTCGGCAGCGGAGCCGACCCGACCAGCGTTCCGGTCGGCGAGAAGCCCGGCGGCGGACCGACGCGACGAATCAGCAGAGGGGCGTCGGAAGGGTTCGGACGGACTGGCGGGGCGTCGAGCTTCAAACCGGCCGTCGACGGACTGGCGGCGCCAGCCGGCGGGCTGGAGGCGCGCGCCGGCGGACGAATCTTGCCGCCGCGCAGCGTATGGTGGAAGTCGACGCCGCACCGGGGGCATCGAACCTCGGAACCAAACGGCGGCGCCGAGTCGAATGGAATTCGAGTTCGGCAGCTCGGACACTCGACTGTTATCACGAGACCGTTCCATCGCTGATCGATCGACGGAGGGTGCGGCGGGCGTACATATCCCCCCGCACTCTTGAGACTACGACCTTTCAGCGGCCTGTGCAATGATAAACCGCCCGCTCCCGGCGGCAATTCGAGCGGTCCGTAGCGGGTCGCGCCGAAACCGTCGGCGGGGGTGTTTGCTTGCCGTCGCCGCGCGGCGCCTTTACGATGCCGGACACCCCTCCCGAAGCATCACGAGGAGCCGTCGAATGACCGCATCGCGTTTTCCCTTTCTGATCGCCGTCGCCGCGCTTGCCGCCGTTCCATCATGGTCGGCTTCGGCCGACTACGTCGTCACCGTCGCCGCCGGCAAGACGTCGGTTCCACCCACGCCCGTCTCCATCGTGCTGCCGGCCGATTTAGTGGGCAAGACGCTGACGTTGACCGACGCCGACGGCGCGTCGACGCCGGTGCAACTGGAAGACGGCAAGGCGTGGTTCGTGGCGGCGCCGATGAAGGTCGGCGGCAAAGCCGACTACACGCTGTCGGCCGCCGCTTCGGAAGCCGTTGCCGCCGGCCGGGGCGTGCAGGTCGTCAAGACCGACGCCGGCTACGACGTCCGCATCGACGGCGCCCTTTTCACCACCTACCGCACGAACGGCGGCCCCAAACCGTACTGCTGGCCGATCGTCGGCCCCACCGGCGAACCGG
>JBOFFD010000792.1:0-1648 GCA_051648425.1 Planctomycetia bacterium | reverse complement strand
TCCTCAACCTGAAAGGCGACTGCGATGGGACTGTTCGACAAGCTTCGCGGCGAATTCATCGACATCATCGAATGGACGGCGCCGAGCGACTCGGACGTCCTCTGCTACCGCTTCCCCCGGCACAACAACGAAATCAAGTACGGCGCCAAGCTGACCGTCCGCCCGGGCCAAGCCGCCGTCTTCGTCAACGAAGGCAAGATCGCCGACGTCTACCAGCCCGGCATGTACACCCTCGAAACCCAGAACATGCCGATTCTGTCCACCATCATGGGATGGAAGTACGGTTTCAATTCGCCGTTCAAGGCCGAGGTCTACTTCGTTTCGACGACGCAGCAGACCGGCAACAAGTGGGGCACCGCTACCCCGATTCCGAAGCGCGACGCCGATTTCGGCATCGTTCGGTTGCGGGCGCACGGCGGCTACACCTTCCGCATCAGCGACCCCAAGGCGTTCCTTGAACAGGTGGTTTCCACCGATCCGTCGTTCGAGACGTACGAGATCGACGAACAGCTTCGACCGATGGTGACCTCGAAGTTCGCCGACGTGGTCGGTCGGGCGACCGCCCCGCTGTTGGATTTGGTCGGCAGCTACGAACAGCTCGGCAAGTTCGTGTTGGACAACATCAAACCGGACTTCGCGACGTTCGGTTTGGAACTGACGCAGTTCCTCGTGGAAGCGGTGACGGTGCCGCCGGAAGTCGAAGCGGCGATCGACCGCCGCGCCTCGATGGGCGCCGTCGGCAATCTCGACCAGTACACGAAGTTTCAAGCGGCGGAAGCGATCCGCGACGCGGCGAACAACCCCGGCGGCATCGCGGGCGTGGGGGCCGGCTTAGGCGCCGGCATGGCGTTGGGCCAACGGTTCAACGACGCCTTCGCGACGCCGGTCGCACCGGCGGGTGGGGTTGGAGCGGCCGCCGCGCCAGCGGTCCCACCGCCGTTGCCGGGGGTGGTCGCCTACTACGCGGCGCTCGACGGCAAACAGGCCGGCCCGTTCGGCGCCGACGAACTGCAACAGATGGCCGCCAGCGGAAAGCTAAGCCGGCAGACGTTGGTCTGGAAAGCCGGCATGGGCGCTTGGACACCCGCCGACGGCGTCCCCGACGTCGCCGCCCTCTTCGCCGCCGTCCCGCCCCCGCTGCCGCCGGCTTGACAGAAGGCCTCTCGCTGTCGGTTTGATTTTTGCGCTGCCCCCGGCGGCCGGCGGACGGATCGTCCTTCAGAGCCCGAAGCCAGCCATCGTGTGTCGCCCGTACGGCCGCGCAACAGTCAACCTGTTCTTCAGTTGCTGACGGAGTCGACGCGGTGAAGATCAACAGGCCGGACTATTCCTTCATTCGAGACGGATTGACTCTCGAAGAATGGATGTGGAAGCTCGTCGACGGCGCGCGACCTGAACGACTCAAGGCCGGCGAAGCGATCCACGCCATGATGCATGGAATGCCATCCGTCCACACGAACTGGACGGAACATGATGAATTTCCCGACGGCGAGTCGCAATTCATTCGCTTTATTACGTCGGAAAATAACTTCATCAGAAAGATGCCATCAGCCTGTCAGCGGTGTCATGTGTACTGCACCTCCGGGTGGTCGAAGTACGAGGCGACCTTCCCGGGAAGACCGCGGAGCGTCCCCATGAATTCCTCCAC
>JBOFFD010000791.1:0-6093 GCA_051648425.1 Planctomycetia bacterium | reverse complement strand
GATGGCGGCCGGCCTGGCTCCGTTGCAGGAATTGACGGCGCCCGCCGCCGTCACCGGTCGGTTGGCCGGTCCCAAAGAGGAAGACCGCTACCGGTTTCTGGTCGAGCCGGGCAAGAAGTACCGCGTCGAACTGTATGGGTCGCGCGTGGGGTCGCCGATCGACGGCGTGGTCGCCGCTCGCAATGAAGCCGGCGGCGAACTCGCCGCCAACGACGACCGACCCGGCTTGGCCGATCCCGGTTTTGATTTGACCGTCCCCGCCGACGCGAAGACGGTCGTGCTGGCGGTGCGCGACCTGTTGAATCGCGGCGGCGCCGACTACATCTATCGTGTCGCGTTGCTGCCGGCCGACGCCGTCGATTTCTCGCTTTCCTTCGCGCAGGAACGCACCAACGTCCCCGGCGGCGGAACGACGCTGGTCGAAGTGTCGGCGGCGCGGGCGGGCTACGGTGGAGCGATCACGCTGTCGGCGCCCGGACTGCCGCCGGGGGTGACGGTCGATGGGGCGGAAATCCCGGCGGGCGTCGACCGGGTGCTGCTGACTTTGACGGCCGCCAAAGAGGCGGCGCTCGCCCAGGTGCTGACGACGTTCGTCGGCGAGGGCGCCGCCGGGGACAAGAAAATCGTTCGGCCGATTCTGCTGCCGGAGACCTTCGTCACCCGCGAGAAACCATGGCTGCGGGCCGAGGTGGGGGTTGCGGTGACGGCCGCCGCTCCGCTGACGGCGGCGTGGGGACAAAGTGCGGTGGCGTTGACCGCAGGCGGCCAAACCAACGCCATGGTGACGGTGGAACGGGCGGCGGGCGTCGTCGGCCCCGTCCGCCTTACGCTGCGAACGAACCAGACGCCGCCGACGAAAAAGGTGAACAATCAAGACGTACCCGACGTCGATCGAACGATCCGTTTGACGAAGCCGGTGACCATTCCGCCGGACCAGTCGACGGCCGATCTGGAAATCGCTGCGCCGGGCGATTTACAGCGACTGCCGTTCGACTTGGTCGTGCAGGCGGAGCTGCTGTCGACCGACGGCGCGCAGGTGGCGGCGACCACCTTCACCCCGGTGCGCCGGGTGACGCCCGAACCGCTGCTGGGGTTGGAACTGGCCGTCGAGCAACGGACGATCGAGGCGCCGTCGGGCGTGGGACGGACCCCGTTGTTGAAGGGGAAGATCGTGCGCCGCGCGAAGATCGCGGCGCCGGTGGAGGTGTCGCTGGTGGGGCTGCCGGCGGAAATCCCAACGCCGGGGGTTTTGGTTCCGGCGGACAAGACGGATTTCGAACTGCCGTTGGTCTTCCCGTTCAACTTCGCGCAGGCGCCGATTCCGAACGTGACGTTGCAGGCCGAGGCGGAAGTCGGGCCGGGGGTTGCCGCGCGGTCGGACGCGATTCCGCTGGCGTTGAAGCTGACGGCGGGCGCGGCGCCGCCACCCGCGCCGCCGTTGCTGCGGTTGTTCGACGAGGAACCGTCTTTCCGCCGGCTGCTCACTGAAGGCGACGCCGTGGCGGCGGCGGAATACGGCGACCGTTTCAGCGGACTGTTGGCGCTGAAAGTGACAGGGCCGCAGCGGTTCCGCACCCTCGTTCCCGGCTGGGGCTTCGTCGTCGCGGAGAAGCCGGGCGTCGGGCAGTTTCGCTACCTGCGTTACGCCTGGAAACGCACCGCCGGCGACAACATCATGTTGCAATTGAACGCGGGTGGGTCTTGGGGGCCCTCGGTCGGCGATGCGGGCAAACCGGCGTTCCGCTATGAAGCCGGTCCGAAGCTCAACGCCTACAACGTGGCGGCGGTGAAGATCGCCGACGTGGTGCCGACCGAATGGACGGTGGTGACGCGCGACCTTTTCGCCGACTTCGGCGCTTTCACGCTGACGGGGATGGCGTTTACGTCGGGGGCGGGCGACGGCTGGTTCGACCACGTCTATCTGGCCAAAACGCCAGCCGCCTTCGACAATTGCCCGCCGCGGAACTAGCCGCCGAACGGCGCCGAACCGATCGCCGCGAAGCGTCGCTACGGAGCCAGTGGCAGGTCGAGGGCGGTAACGGCGTCGTCGGTGCGGGCGTAAATGCGGTAGCCGGCGAAGGCCGGCCCAGCCCAGGTCGGTCCGACGATCTTTCGCCGGGCCAATTCGACGTATTTTTCCTTCGTCAGCCGGGCCAGTACGAGTTCCCCTTCCGAGTTCAGCGCTAGGACGCGGTCGGTCTCTTGCGAGCCGTCGTCCAGCCAAACGTACGACGCCTGCGGATTGCGGTCCTTCGGTGTCAGCTTGTTGGCATCGTCCCAGCGTTTCTCGCCGGTGGCGAGGTCGAAGCACGTCATGCCGTGCTGTTTGTCCAGAAGGAAGACGCAGCCGTCGCGGTGAAGCGGCGGGGCCATCAGGCCGCGCAGATTTCGATTTTCCACCCACGCCAGGGTCGCATCGCCGGGCGACGGTCCCAGCCGAATGGCTTTCGAGCCTTCCCAGTAGCCGCTGACGAAAACGAAGCCGTCGCGGTAGAGGGGGGTGGCGATCGAGACGCCGTACGTGACTTTGTAAGGGATCGACCACAACGGCCGACCGGTCGCCGGTTCGACGCCGTGAACGTTTTCGGGCGTCCAGACGACGATCTGCCGACCGGACGGAGCGTCGATCAGGATCGGGGTTCCGTAGCCGGCGGGGTCGGGCAGCGACCGCCACGCTTCGGCGCCGTCGGCGGCGCGAAAGGCCACCAACGACCCGTTCGGCGTGGCGCCGGCATGCACCACGATCAGGTCGCCCTCGGGACTGTCGACCAACAGGGGCGAGGCGGCGAAGCCCCACGTCGGCGTCGTTGCGCCATAGTCCTTCACCATGTCTTTCGACCAGAGAACCTTCCCGGTGTGGGCGTCGAGCGCTGAGACGCGGCCCACGGCGCCGAGGGTGTAGACCCGGCCGCCCGTCACCGTCGGCGTACACCGCGGGCCGTTGCCGTAGTCAAGGTCGCCGTAGTGGGCGGGGTAGTCGTGCGACCAAACCGTTTCGCCGTCGGCGGCGCGCAGGCAGAAGATTCGCTCGCGACCGTCCGGTGTCTTGGCCTTGTCGGTCTTCTCGGGACGGTCGAGGGTGTAGAGAAGGCCGTCGACGACCGCCAGGCCGGAATAGCCGCCGCCGACGGGAACCGACCATGCGGTCGGCAGGTCTTCGGGCGCCCAACGGTCGGCGAGGCGCGGCCCGCGCCACGTCCCGTCGAACCGCGGACCGTTCCAGTTCGGCCAATCCTCCGCCGACGCCGTCGACCCGACGAGCGCGATGAGAAGGGCGGTGAACCGGCGCGGCGCGGGGGTGGTCATGGGGAAGGCTCCTGAACCAGCAGGACGGGTGAGGGGGGCGGCTAGAGGTCGATGCCCGCGACTACGGGAAGAATCATGATTTTGCCGTCGCCGATGCGGCCGGTGCGGGCCGCCGTCACGATCGCCTCGACTGCGGATTCGACCGATTCCTCCGGCAGCAGCACTTGGATTTCGATTTTCGGCAGGTAGACCGGCGGCGTCTCGGTGTTGCGGTAGAGCGGCAGTTGGTCCTTCTGTCGGCCGTAGCCCTTGGCTTCGCTGACGGTGACCGCCTCGACGCCCAAGCGGCCGAGCGCCTCGACCACCGCCTGCGCCCGGAACGGCTTCACCAACGCCACCAACTGTTTCATGGTGTGGTTGTACAAGCCGGCCAGGGTGAGGCGAAGGCACCCCGCGAACGTCGGACTTCGCTACGCCTATCCATACTGCCGGCGGTCTTCGATTTCCATGTAGAGTTCCACCAGCCGTTCGATCTGTTCCGCCTGCTCTCGGTCCGGAAGGTGGGCGACCAAGGTGAACTCGCGGCCGTCGCGACGGCGGACGAGCCGGACGTTGAAATGCGCGACCGACTTGCGGCCCAGGAGCAACGATTTGGCTCCCCAGAACTCCTTGTCGAACACCGTCGAATCGACGAGGTGCGAACCTTCGTGGACGTACAACTGCGACACGTCGTCGGCGTTGAACTCGTAGAAGCCGATCCACGGCAACGGCACGACGTCGACGGTGAGCTTGTCCTTCGCGGCGTGGAAACGGGTGCGATTGAGGATGAGCGCGAAGCCGACGTACGTCGAGACGACGCCGGCGATCACGGCCAACAGGGCGAAGTCGCCCGGCTTGAGAGGGCGGTTGTTCTTTTTCGGGTTTTTATCGGGAATCCAGGGGAGGAAGAACAACATGGCGGCGACGAAGAAAAGGGAACAGTACCGCCACCGGAACCAGCGGTACTGCACCCAAAGGCCGTCGTCGCGCTCTTCGACGGAAAGGCCGCCCGGCAGACGGTGGACGCCCGGGTCGAGACGCCGTTCGGTAGAGCCGACGGCGTCGCCGAAGGTTTGCGGGCCGGCGGCTGGGAAGCGGTCGTCAGTCGACCGCGGAGCGACGTCGATCGGTTCGTCGTCGCTAAAGCGGGGTGTTTCTTCGGGATGGGGCGGGCGACTGAACGACATGGCGGGACGTTCCCTCTTGGGACAAATCATCCGAGGTTGTCGGCTTCCGCCCGCTGCTACGTGACAGAGGGTGGGCTTTACGCCGCGGGGGCGATGCTCGGCTTCATCGCCCAGCGGGTCGCTCCGCGGCCGAGGACGCCGCCGGCGCCGATGACGAAGACCAGGAAGCCAAGCACGCTGAGCGGCAGCAGCAGCCACCAGAGCAGACCGACCAGCGTTGCGACCACCAGCACGCTGCCGGCGGTGGCCCGGCCGTCGGGCGAGGCCGTCAGCAGCCGACCGAGGAACAGCGCGACGGCCGCACACAGCGCCAGCCAAGCGACCCCCGCCGTCCACTGTACGAGTTCCGCCGGGTAGGCGGCCAACGTCAGCGCGGCGTCGCCCCGGCTTTGGACGAAGTGGAAAGTCCGACCGGACGTCGGCAGGGCGATGCGCAGGGAAAGCCCACCGCGCCGCACCGCCGCCGGTTCCATCGCCGGCGCGGCGGCCACGACGCCCAACTCGGCGGCATCCTTCGCGGAACCCCGCTTGTCGGAATTGTCGCCGAGTTGGCCGAACCGGTTCTGCAAGTACCAGTTCGCTTGGTTGTAATCGTCGCGCCCGTCCGTCGCCTTCTTTTTCCCGGCGTCGCCCCCGAGAGTCTGACTTCTGCCGAGGATGGAGCCGAACGACGATCCCGCCTGCTCTTGGGCGGCCACCTGGTCCCGCAGTTGTTCGACCTCCGCGTTTTTGAGCTGGTCGGACTGCTGCTTCACCACCGAATTGAGGTTGGCGGTCTGCGATTCCAGCCGCCGGTTCAACCGATAGCGCACGTTCTTCTCTTCATAGTCCGCGACCGACTTGCCGAGTTGCTGTTGGGGCGTGCGGAACAGGTTTTCGTTGGTCGGTTGTTGCGGTTGCGCGGCCGGGGCGTCGAAGAATTCGTCCCAGCGGACCGGGCCGGCGCCGGGGGCGGCGGGCTGCTTCTCCAATTGCTCGATCGCCTGTGAAAGCTGCGACGCCTCCGACTGCACCCGCTGTTGCAGTTCGATGAACTTTTCCTTGTTGCGCACCGCCGCCGCCTGGGTCGCGCTGGTCGACGGCTGAATGCCCCGCTGTTTCAGCTCCATGAGGTTGTCGCGGGCCCGGCCCTTGGCCGTCCCCTTGCCGTAATTGGCTTCGCCGACCAATCGGAACGCTTCGCGATAGACCGCCGCCGCCCGATTCAGGTCCAGGGCGCCACCGTCGACTTCCTCCAACGTGCCGCGGAACCAACCGTAGTTGAAGTCGCGCGGCAAGTACAAGGTCCATTGGGTCTCGGCGACCGGCAGACCGACCACCCGCGGCGTCGGCACCGCCCAGTCGGCCGCCAACCCGCCGACGGCCGACCCCACCACCGGGGCGGTGAAGGCCGCCGCCGGCAGCGCGCCGGTGTACACCACTTCCACGACGGCCGAAAAATCGCCCGCCGCCGTCTTCGGCAACGGCGCCAGCACCACCTGCTTGCCGTCGCGCATCGACCGAGCCGGCCGCGCCGGCTGCCCCGCCACGAACACGCTCCAGACCTGGCAGTCTTCGGGGAACTCCAGCGTCAGGAACTGCTCGTTGCGGTTGGCGACGCGGTAGTTCGCCTGCGCCCGAT
>JBOFFD010000790.1:0-2691 GCA_051648425.1 Planctomycetia bacterium | reverse complement strand
GGTCGAGCGGCTGTTCGGCCGGCTGAAGCAGTGCCGGCGGATCGCCACCCGCTACGAGAAGACGAGCTGCAACTTCCTTGGCTTCCTCCACTTAGCGGGTTTGATGATCCTGCTGGCGTGATTGTCAGCACGCCCTAGGCTGGAGGAGGGCCGTCCCTTCAGGGCAGATGCCCATAAGTAAAAGGATCTGAAATGACCGCTCGAGATACCTGGAACCACTCACGGGCCGTCTCCGGTCTGTGGGTCGGACTCTTATGCATGATTTGGCTCGCTTACGTTCCCTGGAACAAAGACCTCCCTGAAGGAAAGATGTTGGTGAAGATGGTGGACCAGTTGGCGGAACCGCTGGCGATCTGCACTTCCGTCGCGTGCTTCGTGCTGCTCTGGGTCCTGTATGAATCGCGACGGCCGTTCGTCGAAGTACGGCTTCGACGCGCCGACTGGACTCATGTGATCCACCTCGCGGCCCTGATAGGTTTCACCGGCTATTGGTACTGGCCGATCGAAGGATGGGCGCCGCGTTTGTTGATCGCGTCGTCGTGCCTTCTTTTGTGGTTCATCGTCGCGCGATCCCATCGTCTTAGTTTCTGCGGAACCGGGGTGCTTTTAAGATGGCGTTGGACCTCTTGGAAGGAGATCCCCGAGGCCGTCCTGGGCGACGACGGCGTCCTCCATCTGGAAGTGATGGTTTCCGGCCGACTTTGGCCGATGACTTTCTCCATCCCGGAGGAGCAGCGCGACGCGGTCGCGGCGATCATCGCCGAGCGGACCGGCCGACCGGTGTCCCGTTTAACGCCCGCCGAAGCTGTCGAACCGTTCACTTCCGAACGGCTTCGTCTTATTCTCGGCGCCTTTCTTTGTTCCCTGCCGCTGCTTCACAGCGTCGCACACCTCGTTTTCCGATTTCGCATCGTGCACTATTCCTTCTTCGGCCTTGTCTTCGTGGCGTTTCCGTTCGGCTTCCATCTGATCCAGCGCGCCTGGGCCGGTCGAAAGTTGATCGACCTCGGCCCGCACCCGCTTCGTTGGCTCTTGTTCATCGCGCTGGCGGCTTTCGTCGCGACGTCGTTCCTCCCGCGCTTGGATCCTCCCAACGCGCCTCCCGCGGGGAACGAACGGCTCTTGGCCTGGTTTGAAACAATCTATCTCTTGGCGTCTTTGTCGGCGGCGAACATGCTTTATTTCGCGGCCGGTCGAGTGGAGTTTTGCGAACGCGGCCTATATCGCTACCGCGAATTGTTTGCGTGGTCGATGATGACCGACCCGGTGATGGACGACGCCGGCGTGCTGCGGTTCGAGGCCGGCGGTACGGGTGTGTTTCAGAACCGCATCATCGAAATTCAGATACCATCGGCCCATCGCGGGCAGGTCGCGGCGTTGCTTGCGGAACGGTGTGAAACGTGGCGCGACCTACCGCCGGCGCCGCCGACGGGCATGGCGGTCCAGCGGTATTTGGCGCGGTTGGAGACGCCGGAGCCTCGGTAAGACGGATTACGCCCGGGGCGACGGCGGGGCGTCGAAGCGCGGGGATTGGGCCGAGGAGCGGGGTTCGGCGGGGGGGGCGTCGGCGTAGACGTCTTCCACTCCGCTGATTCCCTTTTTGAACTCGACGATGCTGCGGCCCAGCGACCGGCCGACTTCCGGCAACCGCTTGCCGAACAGCAACAGGCCGACGCCCAGGATGACGATCATTTCAAACGGACCAAAGTTGGGAAGCATGGCGCGCCTTTTCATTCCGTCGAGATGACGAAATAGAGGAACTCGGGAATCGTCGGGGGTCTGACGCACGAGGTCGGCGCAGGCAGGTTCGTTCGCAGGGCGCGGCCCCGGAACGTCTCTTGGAAGTGTAACCGGTCGATGGACGGTCGGCAAGTCGCGCCGCGCGAAGTCGCCGAGGGTCCGGGATGAAAAACCGGCCGCCGACCGTCCGAGGGGTGGGCCTCGAAAAAGGGTCGGCGGCCGGGAGGGGTTCGCACGGAGAGTGCATGTCGGTGAACCGCAGCGAGTGGTTGGACGGCGACCGGATCCTGGGGGAGGGACCGGTCGCCGTTCGACAGCCGCCGAGGCCGTCAAGCGCCGGGTCGGGGTCAGGCGGCGCGACGACGGCGGCGGCGCTTCGGCAGGCGGGCGCCCAGCGACTGGCCGAGTTCCAGCATCTCTTCGTACTCGAGCTGTTCGGGGTCTTCCTCCACCAGGCCAAGGCCGTGCGAGCCGTAGCGTTCGCGGAAGTTCAGGGTGAATTCGTCGGCGTCGATCGCGAAGTCGTCCGAGGTCAGGAAGGCAAGCATTTCGTTGGACACAGGTCACCTCCGTGCGGGAATGCGAGTCGTCTCTGGCCGGGCGTCGCGGGACGAAGCACCATGCTTCGTCGAACCGGTCGGCTCGGCGTTCCGTGTCATGTACGTTTGTCGATTTCGTTGTTGGCAGCGAACGCGAAGATTAAAAGCAACCCCCGTGCCAAATCGGATTTTCGACGGGGAGGTCAATCCAAGAAACGATGCAATAATCTGTGGCCGTAGGTGTTATGCGTTGGACGGCATCGCTCGGCCGGCGGCGACGGTTCCGCAGACGACCTTCTTTGAACTTCTGGAACGAAGGAATTGCCAACGGCTTGTAAGGGCTTCCGCCGCCGCGCCGCCGGATGGGGAGATCTTACCGGCCGCCGCTTTCGGCAGTGGCGCGTCGTTCCTT
>JBOFFD010000789.1:0-4172 GCA_051648425.1 Planctomycetia bacterium | reverse complement strand
CTTTCCTCAGCGGCGCGTCCTCGCTCTTCGGCCGTCAATGCGCGACCAGGAACGGACGCGCCGCTGAGGAAAGCGGCGGCTAACAAGACGATTTCGCCTATTTTTCTTGGCGCCCGACGGAGCATTCACGGGCGGACCGGGAGGTCCGCCCTACGTTCAGTCATCGGCGCCAGGCCGGTGTCAGCCGTTCGGCAGTTTGCGTTCGCGGATCCAGTCGGTGTGGAACACGCCCGGCTTGTCGATCCGCTGGTAGGTGTGGGCGCCGAAGTAGTCGCGCTGGGCCTGCAACAGGTTCGCCGGCAGGCGCGGGGCGCGGTAGCCGTCGTAGTAGGTCAGGGCGGCGGTGAAGCCGGGGATGGGGATGCCGACCTGCACCGCGGTGGAAACGACCTCGCGCCAGTACGGCTGGGCCGTCTTGATGGCGGCGTGGAAGTAGTCGTCGAGCAGCAGGTTTTCCAGCGTCGGATTGCGGTCGAAGGCGTCTTTGATGCGCTGCAGGAAGGCGGCGCGGATGATGCAGCCGCCGCGCCACAGCATGGCGATTTCGCCGTACTTCAGTTCCCACTTGTGTTCGGCGGCGGCGGCGGCCATCTGCACGTAGCCTTGGGCGTAGCTGCAAATCTTAGAAGCGTAGAGCGCCTGGCGGACGGCTTCGATGAACGCCTTGCGGTCGACCTTGGCGCGGAACGCCTCCAGGGCGCCGGTGGGGCCTTCCAACACCTTGCTGGCGCGGACGCGGGCGTCTTTGACGGCCGACAGGCAGCGGGCGAACACCGCTTCGGTAATGAGGGTGGTCGGCACGCCCAGGTCGAGGGCGAGCTGGCTCATCCACTTGCCGGTGCCCTTCTGACCGGCGGTGTCTAAGATCTGGTCGACCAGATAGTTGCCGGTTTCGGCGTCTTTCACCGTGAAGATGTCGCGGGTGATTTCGATGAGGTAGCTGTCGAGTTCGCCCTTGTTCCAGTCGGCGAAGACTTCGTACAGCTCGGCGTTGGAAAGACCCAGGCCGGTCGACAGCAGGTTGTAGGCTTCGCAGATGAGCTGCATGTCGCCGTATTCGATGCCGTTGTGGACCATTTTGACGTAGTGGCCGGAGCCGCCGGGACCGATCCACTCGCAGCAGGGGATGTCGGCGTTCGGTCCGACCTTGGCGGAGATGGCCTGGAAGATCGGCTTGATTTCGGGCCAGGCGGCCGCGTCGCCGCCGGGCATGATGCTGGGGCCTTTGAGGGCGCCTTCCTCGCCGCCGGAAACGCCGCTGCCGACGAAGACGATCTTCTTGGCCGACAGATCCTTGACGCGGCGTTCGGTGTCGACCGGCTGCGAGTTGCCGCCGTCGATCAAGATGTCGCCCGGTTCGAGGAGGGGCAGCACCTGCTGGATGACGGCGTCGACCGGGGCGCCGGCTTTCACCATCATCATGATCTTGCGGGGCCGCTTCAGGCTGGCCACGAACTCTTCGATCGTGTGGCAGCCCTTGAACTTCTTGCCGGCCGCTCGCCCGGCGATGAACTTGTCGGTGGTTTCGGTGGTACGGTTGTACACCGCGCACGCGAAGCCGCGGCTTTCAATGTTCAGGACGAGGTTTTCGCCCATGACGGCCAACCCGACCAGTCCGAAGTCAAACAATTCCGCCATTCGTTCGTTTCCGTTCCTGTGAAGGCGTTAGGGCGTTCCGCCCGAAGGCCGTCGCATCGGGCCGCCTGCTACCCGAAGGGACGAAAGGGCCGTATCGCCGATTTCGTGACCGTCGATTCCTACTTGCTTTCCCCCGGCGCGGCTACTTCGCCGTCCACGGCGGCGTTTCCGGCAGGTACGAACGGAACTCGGCCAAGAGCGCCGCTTCGTACGCGCCGGCGTACGTCCCCGCGAAGAAACGGTGGATCGCTTCATCGTGGAAGCGCCGCCAGCTTTCGTCCTCGGCTCCCGGATTGACGGGGAAGAACAGCACGCCGTTGGCCACGGCGGCGTTGTAGTCGCCCAGCGCGTCGCCCACCATCAGCGACCGGCCGGGGGCGTAGTTTTTGGCGAACGACAGAATCTCCTTCTTCGAGCCGACCTCTTGGCCGCAGATGCGGGCGACGTACTTCGTCAGGTCGTGCTCGGCCCATTCCCGTTCCAGCGCCTCGGTGGGGGTGGCCGACGCCACCGCCACGTCAGCCCGCCCTTGCAGCGCCGCCAGGCTTTCGCGGACCATCGGGAACGGCGGGACGTCGTGGACCATCTTTTCGATGGTCGCGTTGCACGCCTTCGACCACTCCAAAAGGTAAGACAGTTCGGCGTCGCCCGCGGCCGCCGCCATCAAGGTCGGGTTGCCCAGCTTCGACTCCGTCGCCACCCAGCGCCGCACCGCCGGTATCGAAGGCACGGCGACTTTGCGCTTGGCGACGACGGGCATTTCGGCAACCAGGTCGAACGTCTTCACCAGCGCCGGAAAACGGTTGACCCCACGATGCACGGAATACAGGTTGACGAACTCGGCGGCGGCCCGCACATACTTCGAGACGGCGGCCAAGTTGTAAAATTGAATGATGTTCGGAATGAAACATTCCTTGTGTTTCACTTCCATGGTGTCAAAGGTGCAGCCGTCGGAGTCGACGCCGACGAAGTAGTCGAAGCGCTTTGGGATAAGGGCGTGAATGTGGTCGTTCATGGGTGCGGTCCCGTGGAGGGTCAAAGGCCGGTCGAGGTCGCATTGGTTTTAGCGGCGGGGGCGGGTGATCGTCTCGCGCGGCCGGGTGGAATTCCGTGCGAGAGCCGTTGACGGCGCCGCCGGGCGCTGCTACTATAAAACCAAATCTGGTTAACCAAAGGGCGCCGGCGGCTTCGGCGGCCGACCAGTGCGAAGCAGTTTCGTCGGAGTGGAATCGATGGCGCGACCCAAAGCGAAGGAACTGACGGAGCGCGAACTGGAGGTGATGCACGTCTTTTGGGACCGCGGCGAATCGACGGCGGCCGACGTGCGCGACGCCTTGGAGGCGCGGGGGCGCGGACTGGCCTACACCACCGTCGCGACGCTCGTCCGCATTCTGCTCGACAAACAGTTTCTGACCCAGACCGGCGAAGAACGGCCGTTCAAATTCACCGCCGCCCGGTCTTACGAAGACGTTTCGCGCAGCCTGTTGGGCGACCTCGTCGAGAAGGTCTTCGGCGGCTCGCGGACCAAGCTGCTGATGCAGTTGTTCGAGGACGAGAAACTCACGCCGGCGGAACAGCGGCGGTTGAAGGAAATCCTTGGCGAAACGGGTGGCAAACCGAAGGCATGACGCCTCCGCTTCCACGGACGGCGAACCACTTCTTGGGAATACCGGCATGAACATGCAGGGCGGTCTGCTGATCTGCGTCGTCCAAGTGACGCTCGTCGCGGCGGCGGGGCTTCTGGCCAGCCTCGCGCTGGGTCGACGGCGGGGCGGGGCGGCGGCTTCGTCGTCGGCGGCGTCGTTGGCGGCGGCGGTGGCGCTGACGGCGTTCGCCTTCAGCCCGTGGCCGAGCTGGCTGCAACCGCCGAAGCCCTCCGCGCTCCAGCCGACGGCGTTTGAAGCGGCGGTGGATTCCACCGCGGGTGGATCGGCCGTCGAATCCGTGAAAGTCGCGCCACTCGATTGGGAGCCGGCGGCCCTTGCATCCGCGCCGTCTACGCCGATCGTTTCACCCTTTCCGCCGGTCGCTGACAGTGTCCCGATCGATACTAAGACTTCCGCCGTCGGCCCGTCGATCGTTCAGATTCCGGGAGTGCTTTTCACCGGCGGTCTTATCATCGGTTTGCTGCGATGGGTCGGCGGACTCTGGAGTGTAAGAGCGCTCGCCCGCGCCAGCCGGCCGATCGACGATCTACGTCTGAAAGAGCAGGTCGAGCAGGTGCGCCGGGAACTAAGATGCCGGCGGGCGGTCGAGGTTCGGGAATGCACGCGGACGTCGACGGCGGCGGTGGTCGGTTGGCGGCGGCCGGTGGTGCTGCTTTCGGGCGATTGGTCGACATGGACCGACGGGCAACGGCGCGGCGTGCTCGCCCACGAAATCGCGCACGTCGTCCGCGGCGACGGCTTGACGGCGGCGGTGGCGCGGTTGGCGGTGGTGCTGCATTTCTACCACCCGCTGGTCCACTGGCTGGCGGACCGGCTGCGACTGGAACAGGAGCTGGCGGCCGACGCGCTGGCGGCGTCGATCGTCGG
>JBOFFD010000788.1:0-1832 GCA_051648425.1 Planctomycetia bacterium | reverse complement strand
CGGCAACGACGCCCCCGAAGCCGCCAAGGCGGGCATCTTAACGACCGCCTTCCTTGCCGTCGAAATGAAGTGCGCCCGCTGCCACGACGCCCCCTTCCACGCCGGCACCCAATCGGACCTTTTCCATCTGGCCGCGATGTTGAAGCGCGAACCGATCGTTCTGCCGAAGACCAGCAGCGTCGCGCCCGCCAAACTGAACGCCCCGCAGTCGCTCATTTCCGCGACGCTAAAACCGGGCGACGCGGTCGGTCCCGCGTGGACGCTGTCACACCTCCTATCCGATTTCGCCGTACCGGAACCGCCGCCGGGTCGCGCCGACGACCCGCGGCATCGGCTTGCCGCTCTCATCACGACACCGGCCAACGAGCGGTTCGCCCAGGTCATGGTCAATCGAATCTGGCGACGGTATATGGGTCGCGGCCTAGTCGAACCGCCGCACGACTGGGAGCGAGCCAAGCCGTTGAACCCCGAACTACTGACATGGCTGGCGCGGGAATTCGTCGCCTCGGGTTACGATCTGAAACACGTCGCGCGACTGATCCTTCAGTCGAAGGCGTACCAGCGCCAAGCGTCGAGCGACGTTGAAATCATCCGTCTGGGACTCGCGCCGGAGCGGCGTCGCCTTGGTCCGGAACTGTTGGCCGACGCACTCCACGACGCCTTCGGCCGATCGTACGACTCGGAAAATCTCTGTCTCGATATCGAAGGCGTCCGGTCTTACATGCTGGCCAACAACTTCGGCGCGCCGCGGCGGGCGTGGCAGTTCGTCTACCTTTCCAACGACCGCGACCGCCAAAGTCTTAACCTTCCCAGGGCGCAGACGGTCACGGAGTTGCTGGCCGCCTTTGGTTGGGAGGGCGACCGCCAATCGTCGACCACCGACCGTCGGGTTGAACCGAGCGTGTTGCAGCCGGCGCTGTTGGCCAACGGCGTCGCCGCCCGCAGGCTTGTTCGACTCAGCGACGAAGCGCCGCTGACGGACGTCGTTGCGGCGGCGGACGACCTCGACGGTCTGTTGGAGGAGTTGTTTCTGCGGATTTTGACCCGCCCGCCGAGCGAAGCCGAGCGCGCCGCCTTCCGCGAAGTGCTGGCGCCGGGCTTCGCGGAACGGGTCGTTTCGCGGTCGAAGCCGATCGACAAGGGACCGCGGCCGACCCAGCCGTACGTGGCGTGGGTCAACCATCTGGACGCCGAGGCGAGCGAGATTCGACTCGTTGAAGAAGAACGCGCCCTTCGCGGCGAACCGCCCACCGGTCGACTCGACCCGGACTGGCGCGAGCGCATGGAAGACGTGTTGTGGGCCTTGTTGAACGCCCCGGAACAGGTGTACCTGCCATGAGCGAGCGCCGAGCGTTTCTTAAACAATCGGCGGCGGTCGCCGCGGCGGGAGCGATCGGTGGGCCGTCCCTGGGTTCCGTCGAAGCGACGCCGACGTTCGGTCCGGGAAAGGCGGAGCACTGTCTTTTCCTTTGGCTGGGCGGCGGCGTCGCGCAAATGGACACCTTCGACCCCAAGCGCCGCGGCGATCCGAAACTGAACAGGCCCGGATCTTACTACGACCTCATCCCGACCGCCGTCCCCGGTCTTACGGTCTGCGAGCATCTGCCGCGCACCGCCCGTCTGATGGAACGGATGACCGTCGTCCGCACACTCTTCCACGACACGATCGACGAGCACGCCACCGCCGTCCATTTCGTTCACACCGGGCGCAAATTCAGTGAGACGATCCGCTTCCCCAGCATCGGCAGCGTGATCGCGCACGAAACGCCGCCGCCGCCGAACGTGCCGTCGTACATGGTGATCGGCTACCCCAGCACGTCGCGCGAACCGGG
>JBOFFD010000787.1:0-4668 GCA_051648425.1 Planctomycetia bacterium | reverse complement strand
GCCTTGATCTCGATCTCGTCCTGCACCGACAAGAGGTCGCTGACGTTGCCGAGTTCCTTCAGTTCGCCTTGGTGAAGGATGGCGATGCGGTCGCAGACGTCCTGCACGTCGGCCAGCAAGTGGCTGCACATGATGATCGTCTTGCCCTTCTCCTTCAGACCGCGGATGAGGTTCTTCATGTCGCGTGAGCCGATCGGGTCGAAGCCCGAGGTCGGTTCGTCGAGCAGGATGAGTTCCGGGTCGTTGATGAGGGCCTGCGCCAAGCCGATGCGGCGGGACATCCCCTTGGAGTATTCCTTGAGGGTCCGACGGCGGGCGTGCTTCAAACCGACCAGTTCAATCAGTTCGTCGATGCGCTTGCGGCGGGTCTGGCGCGAGATGTTGAAGAGTCGGCCGTAGAAGTCGAGCGTTTCCTCGCCGGAAAGGAACTGGTAGAGGTACGATTCTTCCGGCAGGTAGCCGATGCGTTCATTTTTGCGGACGTCGGTCGCGGGCTTGCCCAGCACCAGCGCCTCGCCGCCGGTGGGGAAGAGCAACCCCAACAGCAGTTTCATGGTCGTGGTCTTACCCGAGCCGTTCGGCCCCAACAGACCGAACACCTCCCCCTTGTTCACCGTGAGGGTGAGCGACTTGAGGGCGTCGACCTTTTTGCGCCCCCAGAAATCGCGGTACACTTTGGTCAGGTTGCGAATATCAACGACGACGTCGGAAGTCATGGCGCAGCCTGGCATCCCCAAGGTGATTTAAGTGAACGAATCCGCCGGCCTAGGCCCTCAGAGCGTCGCGGGGTCGTCGGCGGGGCCGACGAAACGGCGTTCGTTTCTGGAGGGTGCTACGCAGCACCGGGTCGGGACGTTCGCTCGGATTTCTCGTTCGCGACGCCGTCGGTCGGATTCCGCCCGGCCCGATGCGGAACCGCGCGGCGACGACGATGTCGACGCCGGTTTATGTACCAGCGGTCGACGTGGTTTCAACCGGCGGGCGGCGCGGCTTCTTCGGCTCGGTCGGCCGCCTTGGGAAGAGGAATCGGCGGCGCCGGTTCCACCGGGTCGAACAGTCGGTTCCGCGACAGGCCCAGCAGCTTCGCCCAATACTGGGCGACCACCCACAGCGTACGCACGGCGTAGATGCTGCTCTTGTACATGCTGATGCTCGACGCTTCGTCGAAGTAGCGCACCGGCACCGGAATGTCGCCCAGCCGAAAACCGAAGTAGACCGACTGCACCAGGAACTGCGAATCGAAGACGAAACTTTCCGAGTTCCGCTCGAACGGCACCATTTCCAAGACCGATCGCCGATACGCCCGGAAGCCGGAGTGGAAGTCGCCCAGGTTCTGCCCCAGACCGACGTTTTCCAGAAACGTCAAACCGCGGTTGGCGATGTATTTGGCGAGCGGCATCCCGCCGGCGAGCGCCTCGCGGCGGGTGCGGATGCGCGATCCCAGAATGACGTCGCAAATGCCGAGCCGCAGAAAGCCGATGGCCAAGTCCATGACCCGGCTGTCGTACTGGTAATCCGGGTGGATCATGACGATGTAGTCGGCGCCCTGGTCGAGGGCGTACCGGTAGCAGGTCTTCTGGTTGCCGCCGTAGCCGCGGTTTTTCGTGTGGACGATGACGGTGAGTCCCATCGATCGCGCCAGGTCGGGGGTGCCGTCGCGGCTGCCGTCGTCGACGAGCAGAATTTCGTCGACCTTGCCGGGCGGGATGTCGCGAAGCGTACGTTCGAGCGTCCGGGCGGCGTTGTAGGCCGGCAGGACGGCGATCAGCTTCTCGCCGGGGGGGCATTGATCGGGCGTCCGAAGAATCTCGCCGACGTGGAAAGCCATAACCTCTCTCAACCGCCGGGGTTTTGAAGGATCAAGGAACAGCCGGCGGCAGGGCGGCTCCCCTTTGGAGCCGCAAGCCGGCGGCACGAACCGACCTCGTTGTAACGGCGCCGCCGCCGAACTTCCATCGAAATCCGTCGATCGTTGCGCCCCCTCGGTCCGCCGCCCTTCGATTGACCGGCTTTTCCGTCGCAACTACATTAGAGAGGACGCCTCCGGGCGGATACGCCGGCTTCCGCCGTTCATTCTCGTTCGGCGCGACCTCGCAACCGATGGCGGCTCCAGGAAGGATTCGACTCCATGTTCATGCCGACGCACCAGCGCCACAAGACCCGCGAAGTGAAGGTAGGCTCGCTGGTCTTCGGCGGCGACAACCCGATCTGGGTGCAGTCGATGACCACCACCGACACCTTCGACGTCGACGCCACCGTCGCGCAGATCAAACGGCTGGAAGCCGCCGAGTGCGAACTCGTCCGCGTCACCGTGCCGAAGCCGAGCGACCTGGCCGCCGTCTCGGAAATCCGTCGCCGCATCGGCATCCCGCTCATCTGCGACATCCACTTCGACGTTAAGATGGCCCTCGGCTGCCTCGACGAAAACATCGACAAGATCCGCGTGAATCCCGGCAACCTTGGCGGCGAAGACCGCTACCGCCAAGTCGTCCGCAAGGCGCGCGACGTCGGCAAGCCGATCCGCATCGGCGTCAACTCCGGCAGCCTCGAAAAAGACATCCTCGACAAGCACGGCTACCCCAGCCCGGCCGCCTTGGTCGAAAGCGCCTTGCGGCACATTGAGATCGCCGAGTCGGAAGGGTTTTACGACCTCATCGTCTCGCTGAAGTCGAGCGACCCGCGCACCATCGCCGAAAGCTACCTGCTGTACGCACAACAGGCCAACTACCCGACGCACCTCGGCCTAACCGAAGCCGGCAAGCCGCCGTACGCCGTCACCAAAAGCGCCGCCGGCCTGGCGCCGATTCTACTTTCCGGAGTGGGCGACACGGTGCGCATCAGCCTTTTGGGCGACCCGGTGCCGGAAATCACCGCCGCGTTCGACATTCTGCAAGCCACCGGTCGGCGGGTCCGTCGGCCGGAATTGATCGCCTGCCCGACCTGCGGCCGGTTGGAAATCGACCTGGAAGGGATCGTCGCCGAAGTCGAGAAACGGCTCGCCGGCCGAACGACGCCGGTGACGATCAGCATTCTGGGCTGCATCGTCAACGGCATCGGCGAAGCGAAGGAGGCCGACCTGGGCATCGCGGCCGGCCGCGGCAAGGGCGTCATCTTCAAACGCGGCGAGATCATCAAGCACGTCGACGAATCGGAAATGGTCGACGCCCTCTTGGCCGAAGTCGACCTGTGGGAACGCGAGGAAGCTGCCGGCCTGTCGCCGCGGAAGTCCAAACACGAACGCCGTGCCGCCGCCGCCGGCCTGCTGCCGATAGTCCAGTAGCCGCTCGCTTCCGAAATCCGTTTGGTTCATGGAGCGGCGATCGCCCGCCGCGCCGGCTGTCACCCTTTATCTCCGCAAGGGACGTCGACCGTGGAATTCGAACTCATACCGTTCGTCATTGGGTTCGTAGTCGGATCGGTCATCGGGTCGGCCGTGTCCTTTTTCTACGGCGTGCTGCCGTTGCTGATTCTTAAGTTCGATCGCCGCGCCGGCCGTCCCCGATTTGAACCGGTCGATTTCGCCGCGCTCGATCCCGCGAACGCCGAATACCTGACCCGGCAGGCCGAAGAGCTTAAGACGTTGGGATTCGACCAGGCCGCCATGGCGACGATTCCCGACGCGGTACCGAACCTCGCCTGCCATGTTCTGCTTTTCGTCGATCGTACCAGAACCGTGCAGGCGCTGGTGACGACGATGGTTGCGACCAAAGCGCCGTGGGAAGCCAACCGCTACGTTCAGTTCGGCACCGAGTTCGATTCGGGCGAGTCGCTCTACACGTTGAACACGCTGGACCGTTCCGGCTTTCCGCCGACCCGCGGGACGACCCGCGTCGAGTTTCCGAACGTGACGGCCGTGGACGAACTCTACCAGCTTCACATGCTCGTCCTGAAACGAACGGCGTTCACGGGGTCGAAGGTCGACCTGGATCCCAGCCGCGCCGTCGAGCGGCTTCTGGATCGCTCGAAGCGGAATTACGACGAGTTCGTGACGCGCGGCCGGCTTCGCTACGACGAAATGACCGACCAATACCGGCTGACGATACGCGGCGCCTATTTGTCGACGTGGCGGATCCTGCCCCCGTTCCGGGAAATCCGCCGCTGTCGGTTGGCGCAAAACGAACGAAGACTCCGCGCCGAACTCCGCAGCCAGGATTTCGACGCGGCGTGAACGGAAGAGAGAGCGGTACGATCCTTCAGGAAAATCGGCGATCTCAGTCTAAAACGTTGATCGGCCGGCTGTGGTACGCGTCGCGGTCGGCGGAGGTCGCCAGAGCCGTGTGCGGCGCGGTGCGAAGACGGCCATGGCATGCTGCCTACCTCGTGTGAGGCGAGAAGGATTTGGAAGTAGGCTTCGACGGCCTGCAACGATCCACGCGATTGGCGGCAAAGCACCCGGCGGCTGCCACGGAATGGAAAGGGTACTTCGTCTTTCCGTCGTCGGTCCTTTCGGTCTACCCGCGCACTGGCGAAAAACGGCGGAGGCGCTTGTACGATGGATCGGTGGGACGGGAGATTTCCAGCGTGGTTCTTAGGCCGTGTTGACAAACCGCTTGCGAAAATGAGGCGTTTCGGTAGTTTGTGATGGAGGTCGACCTCAAGGAGGAGGCATTTCCATGCGGCGCTTCGAACTTTCCGACGAGCAGTGGCGACGGATCGAACCGTTGCTGC
>JBOFFD010000786.1:0-3767 GCA_051648425.1 Planctomycetia bacterium | reverse complement strand
ACTGGAAAAGATGCTGCGGATCCTGCACGACGCCGGCTACGTCGTGCTCGATCCGCCGCCGCCCCCGAAAGCCGACGGCAAAGACGCCGACAAAAAGCCCGCCGATCTTAAACCGATCGAACCGCCGGCCGAGGCCGTCGCGCCGACCCTCAACACCGCCGGCCTCTTCGGCGGCGGCGGCGCGGCCGCCGGCAAGCCCGCCCCCAAAGCCGCTCCGGCGGCGAAGGCGAAAAAGCCCGCCGACGAACCCGAAGAAGAAACCCCCGGCTACGAATCGATCACCGCCACCCCCACCCCCGCCATGGACCGCCTGCTGGCGTTCCGCAGCGTTCACCCGCTGTACGGGGCGTTCCTCGTCGACCAGCTTGGCATCGCCGACAAGAACGAACGGCTCCAGGCGCTCGAAAGCGTATTGGAAGTCCCCCGGCCGCTCTTGCGGTTCATGCGCGTCCCCGAACAAGACGAACTGCCCGCCGGCCCGCTGGCGACCACCCGGCTCGACGAAGACCTCATCCGCCGCGGCCTCATGCTCGCCAAAGTGCCGCCGATGGAAGGCGAAGAAGAGGAAGAAGACGACGAGTTCGAGGAACGCCCGCCGACCCTCGCCGAGAAACTTCGGCTGCTTTTCGACGCCAAGTACCCCGAACTGGCGGGGGAAGTGACTACGCAGGCGGTGTGGGCCGCCGGCGAACTACTCCGTTTCGGCGGCGACTTCAATAAATACGTCCGCAGCCGCGACCTCGCCAAGCAGGAGGGGATCGTTTTCCGCCACATGCTCCGGCTCATCCTTCTGTGCGGCGAGTTTTCCACCGTCATGCCCCCCGACGGCGAGCCGGAACAGTGGCGCGAAGACCTGCGCGAGTTTTCCGAGAAGCTCACCGAAAGCTGTCGCGTCGTCGACCCCACCAGCACCGACGAAGTGATTGAACGGTCGAAGGCGGCCGACGTGGTGGCGGGCGAAACGACGGCTAAGACTTCGATCTCCACCGAACCGCCCCCCGAGGAAGACGACGCCTTCGGCGAAGGCTTGTTCGACGGCGATTCTTAATTCCGACGAATTCAGACGATTCTTCTTACACCTCCGGAGACCCAGGGCGATGATGACCGCCGACCAGATTCTGGCCAAACTGTTCGAGCTGCGGAAGGACTACAAGGACGACCCGGAAGACCCGCTGTTCCAGGCGTTGGACCATGCGTGCCTCTTCGTGTCGTACCGCATGGGCGACTTCCGCAAATACTGCGACGAAGCCGCCGAACGTGAAAAAGAAGGCGGTCGGGACGAAGACTGACGCGGCGTCCGACGATCCAACCGTAGGGTGGACGGCCCTAGTCCGCCCGCTGAGACGACGCGGTTTCAGATCGTTTTCAGTACAGCTTCTTAGCATAAGATTCTTCGATGAGCCGATTCAGCGATTCCACCGTCTGGTCTTCGATCTTCGTCTGATCGATCAGCATCTCGGCGAAGCTGGGCAGCGTCGGACGGCCGGCGCCGCCGTCCCACAACCGCGAGCGGATCACCGCCTTCGCGCATTGCAGGAAGCACTCTTCGATTTCCACGACGATCGCCGCCACCGGCGTCTTACCCTCGGCGGCCAGCGACGCGAGCAGGTCGTCGTCGAGCACGAGCGACGCCCGCCCGTTCACCCGCAGCGTTTCGCCCATCCCCGGCATCAGGAAGAGCAGGCCGACCCGGCCCGTTTCCAAGATGTTCCGCAGGCTGTCGACGCGGCGGTTGCCGGGCCGGTCGGGAACGGCCAACGTCTTGGAATCAAGGACGGCCGCCACGCCGCGCGGGTCGCCGCGCGGCGAGACGTCGCAGCCGCCGTCCCGGCCTACCGTGCCCAGCAGCAGGAACGGCGACTGGGCGATGAACGCCGTCATATGGCCGTCGAGCGCCGCGAGCTGCTTCCGCCGCACGAGTTCGCTCGGCTCGCCGACCAACGCCCGCAGTTCGTCGACGGTGGCCACCGTCTTCTGAAACCGTTGCATGTCCACCCCCTCGGTTCCCGTCGGATTCCGTCGAATCTACCGCCGCGCTCTCGCCAGCGCCTTGGCTTTGATCTCTTCGCAGGGCGTCCCCGCTTCAGGGCGGGCGATGCTGTCCTCAAGCCGGCGTTCCAACTCCGCCCGCTGGGCGGGGTTCGGCGGCGCCGCCTCCGTTTAGCGCCGCACGCTGTCCCAAACAGATTCCCCGAGCCTTACTTCGGGTTCCAGCCGATCCAAACCGAGTTCATGGAGGTCTAAAGCCATTTCAACCTCCAACTGATCCGAAACATCAATGTTCCGACCCACACATCTTATTCATTGGCGGCTTCCGAATCGTGGTCTAAGCTGATGATCCAACCGGTCGTGGAAGCCAAGAAGACGACGGTTGCATCGCACCCTTGGCATCGAACGCGGACTTCCCGATGAAGGGGTACGATCTCGGTGATGCGAGGATCGTTCAAGCTCACATCCGACGGATGCAGCCGCGCGTCCCAATCCCAGTCCGTCGCCCCGCAACAAAGGCATTCCACCCGGGAAAGCATATCGGGAACTTTCCGCGCCAATCCGAGTTCAAACTCGGCAAGCTCACGCATCCTCCGGCGCTCTTCCGCCCAACAAAGGTGGGCGAACGGCGGCAATACGCAGGCCAGCAGGACGAGCTTGGACCAATCATCCATCCGGCGTCCTCCGTCGTCGTGCGAAGACTCATCGAATCTTAGACCAGTCCATCTCGGCCCTCGGTTTTGAACGCCGCAGCGAGGGACGCCCGGCGGAAGACGTGTAAGACTACGACGCCGAAATCGGCTGGATGCGCTGGGCGCTGCCTTTCTGTTCGGTCAGTTTACGTTTGATTTCGTCGAGACACTTCTTCTTCGTCGCGCTCGCGGCGACCTTGATGCCGAACCCTTTTACGACGTCACGCACGTTGGAGACGTCGAGCTTGCCGACCGCGTCGCAGATTTGGTCGATCGCCCCGTACCCCACCGAGTCTTCATGGACGACCGCCATGAGGGCGTTGAGTTGTTGGACCAACTCGTCGATCTGCCGGGCCTTTTCTTCGGCGGTCGGCTTCACAGCGGCGGCCTTCGCCGCCTTCGGCGCCTTCACCGGTTTCGTCGAAACCGGCAGCAGGCCGGTTCGCTTATACTCCTCGGCCTGTTTGACGAGTTCGCCGAACGCGGCGACGTCCATCGCGTGAAAAGGCTCCAGGGCCGCGCAAGCCGCCGCCAGCTTGTTCTTAACGGTGGCGCCGGCGTCGGCCGCCTCCGCGAATTGCTTGGCGGCGGTCATGAGGGCGAGCAGGTCGGCGACGATCATGAAAGCAACTCCACGGGGTCTTCCATTCGTTGTTCGAGGCGACTGGCCAGTTCGTTGAAAATCCGGCCGACTTCGGAGTCTTCGCAGGCGAATCGCCCGGGAGTTTGCGCGCTCTCTGAAAACGCCCGGTGGTGCGGTACGATCGTGTCGCAGAACGTCACCTCGCCGTCCCACGCCGTTCGACACTTATCCTTCAGCGCGTTCCAAACATTCACTTCCCGGGTCAAGAGTTCCTTGCTGCGGTCCGACTTCTTGTTCGCCACCACCCCCAGGAGGTCGAGTTTCGGGCAGACTTCCGCCTTCTTATACTCGCGGACCCAGCCGAGCATGCGCGGCACGGAGTCGGCCGACGTAAGATCCAGAAGGACGGGGATGAGCAGGAAGTCGGCGGCCGCCAGCGCGTTGATGCTCGCCGTGTGAACGCGGGGCGGGCAATCGATCACGATCAAGTCGAACCGCTGTTG
>JBOFFD010000785.1:0-2556 GCA_051648425.1 Planctomycetia bacterium | reverse complement strand
GGTAGGGTACTTTCACCTGCCGGCCGGCGCGACGGAGCACGATTCCGCGACGGCCCTTGAAACGGGCTTGGACCCTGAATACCCTGATGCGAACAAAAGGGTGAACAGAGGTCCGTGGCATCCAGGCCCATTTCTTGCGTAGGGTGGACGTTTGTTGGATTCCGCAACCGTAACCGGCTGAAACAAAATGGCGATCTCCAAAGAGCAAAAAACCGAAATCATCGTGTCGTACCAACAGGCGTCCGTCGATACGGGCAGCCCGGAGGTTCAGGTGGCCCTCTTGACGGCCCGCATCAAGGACCTGGACGACCACTTCAAGCAGCACAAGAAGGACCACTCGAGCCGTCGTGGTCTGCTGAAGATGGTCAGCCAGCGCAACCGGTTGCTGAAGTTCCTGAAGACGACCGAACGCGATCGCTATCAAACGCTGATCGCGCGGTTGGGACTGCGTAAGTAGTCTAACGAATTTTCCGAGCGACGTTTCGCGGCCAGAGTGGGCCGGACGACGCCGGTGGCTTGCTCGCAGTGGTGATCGTCTGTTTCTCTGGTTGCGGCGCGCCGCTTCGCGTTGGTTTCAACGTCGAGGCGTCTTTGCGTCCGACCGTCCGCCCGCGCTCGTCCAAGGCCGGGTGTCTGAGAGAGAGAAGGTCCAGCTCGTGCATATCGTCACTGTCGAACGGGAAATCGGCGGCCAGATTCTGAAGATCGAGACCGGCAAGCTTGCCAAGCAGGCCCATGGCGCGGTCGTCGTTCAATACGGCGGCACCATCGTTTTGACGGCCGCCGTCGAAGGCGCCCCTCGCGGCACCGACTTCTTCCCGCTCACCGTCGACTATCGGGAACGCACCTACGCCGCCGGCAAGTTCCCCGGCGGCTTCAAAAAGCGCGAAGGCGCCCCGACGACCAAGGAAATCCTGACGTCCCGCCTCGCCGACCGGCCCATTCGGCCGCTTTTCCCCGAAAACTACATCAACGAAGTCCAGGTGATGTCGACCGTCCTGTCGGCCGACCGGCAGAACGACCCCGACATCCTCTCCATCATCGGCTCCAGCGCCGCCCTCTTCATTTCCCACATTCCCTTTCAGGGACCGATCGCCGCCATGCGGCTCGGCAAGGTGAAGGGCGAACTGCTCACCCTGCCGACCGCCGCCCAGCTTGAAGAAAGCGATCTCGACCTGATCGTCGCCGGCCACCGTGGCGCCGTCTGCATGATCGAAGGCTTCGCCCGCGAACTTCCCGAAGACGAAATGGCCGAGGCCATCCTCGAAGCCCACCGCCAACTGCTGCCGATCATCGACATGCAGATCGAACTGCGTGAAAAGCTGGGCCTGCCGCCCCGGCCCGAACCGGCGCCGGTCGAAAACCAACTGCTGAACACCCTGCGCGACCGCTACTACGACTCCGTGAAGTGGGCGAAGAAGACCGAAGGCAAACAGGCCCGCAAGGACGCCGTCAAGGAAGTCGAGAAGCGGGCGGTGGCGGAAGTCGCCAATCCCGAAGCCGGCGCCTCGCCGACCGCCGCCGAAATCGGCAGCGCCTTCCACCTTCTGGAAGCCCGCGTCGTCCGCGATTTGATCTTGGACGGCACTCGCCCCGACGGCCGAACCTCCAGCCAAATCCGCTCGCTCTATTCGGAAGTCGGCCTGCTGCCCCGCACCCACGGCTCGGCCCTCTTCCAGCGCGGCGAAACGCAGTCGTTCATGATCGCCACCCTGGGCAGCACCTCCGACGAACAGCGCGTCGACGGCCTGGGCGAAGAGTACTCGAAGAAGTTCATCCTCGACTACAACTTCCCCCCGTTCTCCGTCGGCGAATGCCGACCCATCCGCGGTCCCGGCCGGCGTGAAATCGGCCACGGCATGCTCGCCGAACGCAGCCTGAAGCCGGTCCTGCCCCCGCCCCAGAAGTTCCCGTACACCGTCCGCTTGGTGTCGGAAATCCTTGAATCGAACGGTTCGTCGTCGATGGCCACCGTCTGCGCCGGCACGCTCTGCCTCATGGACGCCGGCGTCCCCATCAAGGATCCGGTCGCCGGCATCTCGGTCGGCCTCGTCCAGGAAGGCAACCGTTTCACCCTGCTGACCGACATCATCGGCGACGAAGACCACTTCGGCGACATGGACTTCAAGGTCGCCGGCACCCAGCGCGGCATCACAGGCATTCAGCTCGACCTGAAGATCACCGGCATCAACGAAGAGGTCATCCGCGAAACTTTGCTGCAGGCCCGCAAGGCCCGCATCGAAATCCTGCGGCACATGCTGACGACGCTGAAGCGCCCCAAAAAGGAAATCAGCGAGTTCGCCCCGCGCCTGTTGCAGATTCAGATCAACCCGGAAAAGATCGGCCTCGTCATCGGTCCGGGCGGCAAGAACATCCGCGCCCTGCAGGAACAGACCAAGACCAACATCGAGATCGAAGACGACGGCACCGTCACGATCACCGGGGCCGACCAGGCCAGCGCCGAGGAATGCCGCAACCGCATCGAAGCGATGACGGAAGACGTGAAGGTCGGCCGGGTCTACAAGGGGAAGGTCAGCGCGGTCACCGACTTCGGCG
>JBOFFD010000784.1:0-2390 GCA_051648425.1 Planctomycetia bacterium | reverse complement strand
GCGCGGGTGACGGCGTTGTGACGGAAGATGCCGCGCATCGCGCTGGTGATGCACTTGCTGCCGGGCTTGCGGATGCCGCGCATGGACATGCACGTGTGCTCGGCTTCGACGACCACCGCCACGCCGCGGGCGTCGAGTTCGCTCATCATCAGGTCGGCGATTTCCTGCGTGATGCCTTCCTGAATCTGCGGGCGGTGCGTCAGATCTTCGACGATGCGCGCCATCTTGCTCAGCCCGACGACCTTGCCGTTCGGCAGGTAGGCGATGTGCGCCACGCCGAAGAACGGCAGCAGGTGGTGCTCGCACATGCTCTCGAAGCTGATGTCTTTCACAAGCACGATTTCATCGTGGTTCTCGTTGAAGACCTTCTTCAGATGGATGGCGGGGTCGGCGTGCAGGCCGCGGAAAAGCTCGGCGTACATGCGGGCGACGCGGGCCGGTGTTTCCAGTAGTCCGGGGCGGTCGGGGTCTTCGCCGACGGCGGTCAGAATCTCTCGCACCGCGCGTTCGATGCGCGGCAAATCGACCGGGCCGAAGGCGACCTCTGATGGGGCGAGCCGACCCCGGCCGTTCACACAGGCGTCGTCGTCGATCGTCGAATCATTCATGCGGCAAGGCCCGTCGTCTGAAAAGCAGGATGGCGGCGCCGAACGGATCGACGCGAAAGTTGTTGTTTTCGACGGCGGGCGCGACGCGGAAGGCTTGAATCAATTGCCCCCGCCGATGGGCGGATAGACGGCCGACCAATCGTCGACCTGGGCGGAAAGCTCGTCGCAAAGAAGCGTCAACCGCTGGTCGACGTCGACGGTGGCGAGCAGCCGCTGCTTCAAAGCGATCGACAACGGCGCGGTGAACGAGACGACGTCGGTGAAGACCGACGCGGAGCATTCGTAGCCGAGGAAGCGAATGAAGCGGTCCGACACCGAACCGTCGAGCAGCCGCCGCAGCGCCGCGAGAACGCGCGCCCGCCGGAACTCGCGCAGCGCTGAACCGCCGATTTGCTGCACGTCGTCCAAAAGCTCGGCCCGCGCCTGGCGGTACATGGTGCCGGCGGCCAGTTCCCCGTGCAGTCGAACCCGCGCCTGGCCGCGCAGCACCAACTCAAATCGGCCGTCGGGCAGCCGCCGTTCGTTCAAAATCGATCCATAGCAGGCCACCGCGTGGATCGGCACCGGTTCAAGGCCGGAGTCTAACGGCGACGCCGGCGCTACCGGTTCGGCGGCGGGCAGCACCATCGTAATCGCGCGGTCGGCGCCGAGGGCGTCTTCGGTCAACTGACGGTAGCGCGGCTCGAATATGTGAAGCGGCAGCATCGCATAAGGAAAGAGCACCACGCCCGGCAGCGGAAAGAGCCTTACGATGCCATCGGTCGGCGGTAGGCTGACGGCGTTGCTCACGATCGAACACCTTCGGCGACAAACGATTCAACACACGGGCGGACGCCCGCCGTTCACATTATGATGGTAGTCGACGAAAAATATACGGTTTTCTTGAAAAATATCGCGCTGTGGGACGGGAATTTTTCTACTAGGCGCGATCACGCCGTTCGGCCGGCGTCTGAAACGGCTCCTACACGATTCAACAACGGTCGCGCCGCCGCCACCGCAGCCGCCACAGCGTCCAAAGCGCGACCACGCCGTCGCGCCAGTTGATCTTCTTTCCGTCCGCGAACGACCGCGGTCGATACTGGATCGGCGTCTCATGGATGGTCTCGCCGCGCCGCAACAACAGCGCGGTCAGTTCCGGGCAGAACTCAAATCCGTCGCACTCCAGCGGAAGACGCGCCAGCAGCGACCGCCGCACTACCTTGTACCCCGTCGGTTCGTCGGTGAGACGACTGCCGTAAAGTAAGTTCGTCACCCATGTGACGAGGCGGCCGCCCCAGTAGTACCGCGAGTACGATCGATTGCTGCTGCCGAGGATGCGCGACCCGAAGACGACGTTCACCGCGGGATCGGCGAACGGCGCTAGCAGCCGGGGATAGTCGCCGGGGTCGTACTCAAGATCGGCGTCTTGCACGAGGACGACGTCTCCGGTCGCCGACTGAAAGCCGGCGCGCAGCGCCGCCCCTTTCCCTTTGTTCTTCGGCAGTCGGATCAGATGGACGACGCCCGGATGTCGCGCGACGTACCGCTGCGCCACGGCCGCGCCGTCGTCGGTCGAGCCGTCGTCGACGACGACGATCTCCCGGTCGACGTCGGCCGGTGGGGCCGTCAAGACGCGGTCCAACACCTCGCCCAGCGTCTTTTCTTCGTTGTAGCAGGGGATGACGACGGTCAGCTTCATGAGCGGGTCGACTTTCTTCCAGACGTTCGGCCGCGCTTCTCGACGACTACGCCTGCGGGGTGGGGCCGCGTCGGCCGAGGTCGACGGGCTTCTTCATGGCCGCG
>JBOFFD010000783.1:0-3497 GCA_051648425.1 Planctomycetia bacterium | reverse complement strand
CTGGTTTTGGCCGACGCGCTGTCGCACGCCGTCGACCTGGGGGCGACGCACGTCGTCGACCTGGCGACGCTGACCGGCGCCTGTTGCGTCGCGCTCGGCATGCACACCGCCGGCGTGATGACCAACGACGACGCCTGGGGCAAGCAGGTGCTGGCCGCCGCCGATCGCGCCGGCGAACCGGCCTGGCCGCTGCCGATGTCGAAGGAGTTCGACGCCCCCATCCGCAGTGAAATCGCCGACGTGAAGAACAGCGGCGGCCGGTGGGGCGGCGCGATCACCGCCGCTAAGATGCTGCAAATGTTCGTCGGCGAAACGCCGTGGACGCACGTCGACGTCGCCGGGCCGGCCTTCACCGATAAAGACACGGCCTACCAAGACGGCGGCGGCACCGGCTACTTCGTCCGCAGCCTGGTCGAGCTTGCCGAGAATTATCCTCCGAAATCCGTCTGACCGCCAACGCTCCAACTCATTTTCGCGTACTGGTTTGGGCTGCGACTTTACCGATTTGTCCTGATTTTCCGACGAAAACTGATGCTCGGTAGGTCGATGGTCCGAATTAAGACGATGTCGGGGGCTTTGCGCTTCCGTGGCTTGGGCTTGGGGGGCGATAGCGTGACCGACGGACCCGTATCCAGCGGTTGGTGGTGGAATCGACGAACCTCGACTCAGAGGGCGGCGGTCCGACCAGTGGAAAACCGATTCACCCTCCAATCGCTCGAGGAACGGTCGCTGGCCGCCGCCGACATCGAGCTGCGCGGCGGACCGAACGGCGACGTGGCGATCGTCAACGGCGACACCAGTCCCAGCTTCGCCGACAACACCAACTTGGGCACCGTCACGCTGGGCGCCCCCACCGCCGACTGGGACTTCCGCATCGGCAACACCGGCGACGAGGCGCTGAACATTCTGTCCAACCCGCGGGTGCAGATCACCGGCGCCAACGCCTCCGACTTCTCGATCACCAGCCAGCCGACGTCCAGCTCGGTGACCGCCGGCGCCAACGTCCGCTTCACCGTCCGCTTCAATCCGACGGCGGCCGGCGAACGCAACGCCACCATCGTCGTCAACAGCAACGACCCCGACGAACCGGTCTACACCATCGCCATCCGCGGCACCGGCGCGGCGGCCCCGCTCCGCGGCGCCGTCGAAGACGCCGACTTCACCATCGGCTACGACACCCTCTTCTCGCAGACCCACGAAGGGGGGACTTCGGGCGCCCCGCTCTTAGTGACCGCCGTCGCCCAGGGTCAACTCCTTAAGAACGGATCGCCGGTGGTGATCGGGACGACGACGGTCGCTCCCGGTGAATCGTTGGTTTGGCGGCCGCCGACCAACGCCATCCGCACGCAGAACGCCTTCACGCTGCGCGACACCTCGGGCGGCGCGGCCGTCGGCCCCGATCTTAGAATCCGCGTCGAACTCGCCGCCGCCGTCGACGCCCCCTCCGGCACGCTGTCCGACGTCTCCGTGAACTCCGGCGCTTCGCCGACCATCGTCGATCTCAATTCGATGGTGAATACGCCCGACGTCAACGGCACGATCATTCAGCTCAACACGACGCTCGGCGTCATCACCGTGCGGTTGTTCGACGACGTGGCGCCGACCACCGTGCGCAACTTTCTCAACTATGTGAACTCCAGCCGGTACAACGGCACCGTCTTCCACCGGTCGGTGTCGGGCTTCGTCATTCAAGGCGGCGGCTTCACGCCGCCCGGCAACGCCATTCAGACCGACCCCACCATCATCAACGAATTCAACTTCTCGTCGCTGCGCGGCACCTTGGCGATGGCGAAGGTGGGCAACAACCCCAACAGCGCCGACAGCCAGTTCTTCATCAACCTGGGCGACAACGCCGGCAACCTCGACAATCAAAACGGCGGCTTCACCGTCTTCGGCGAAGTGATCGGCACCGGACTGACGGTGGTCGACCAGATCGCCGCCCAGCCGACCTTCAACCGCGCGGTCGACAACTCGGCGTTCACCAACTTGCCGCTGCGCAACTATCGCGCCGCCGACGGCCTGCCCGACCCCGGCGACTACATGTCGATCAACACCGCCCGCGTCGTCCGCAAAGTGAATTTCACCGCCAGCAGTTCCAACAGCGCGCTGGTGACGCCGACCGTCGACGCCGACGGCCGATTGACGCTGACCTACGGGGCCGGCCGCAGCGGCGCCGCGACCATCAGCGTCCGCGCCACCGACGCCAACGGCACGTCGACCGACCTCTCGTTCAACGTGAACGTGAATGCGACGCCCGGCGGCGGCGGCGGTCCGAACGGCCAGAACCGCGCGCCGGTGCTGCGGACCCGCGGCACCCCCAGCTTGACCGACGTCGTGGTCGGCAGTCCGAACGCCGGCAGCAAAGTCACCGCGCTCACCAATGAAAAGTTCTCCGACGCCGACTCCGGAACCCGTTCGGGCGTGGCGGTCTTCGGTCTGACTCAGCAACTGAACGGCCGGTGGCAGTTCTCGACGAACAACGGCCGCAACTGGAGGAAGTTCGGGCCGGTTTCGGAATCGACCGCCCGGTTGCTGCGCAGCACCGACCGCATCCGCTTCCTGCCGACCCGCGGCTTCACCGGCGTCGCCCGCATCCGCTACCGGGCGTGGGACGGCAGCATCGGTCGGTCGGGCGGCATCGGCAACATCGCGTCGACCGGCGTCGGCAACGCCAGCGCCTTCAGCATGGACCGTGAAACGGCCACGCTGCAAGTGAAGCGCGGTCGGGCCTCGATGCGGTCGACGACCGACGCCCCGACGCCGCCCAACGAGGCGGCGCTGCTGTCGAACCGCCTGTCGAACGCCGCCGCGAACGACGCCGGTTCGACGACGGCTCGGACCGCGCCGCAGGACGTGAAGGCCAAGGCGGCGGCGCTCGCGCTGTCAAGCGACGCGGTCGACGGCGTCTTCAGCCGCAGCCGCGACTTCCGCTACACCGGCGGCGACGGCGATTCGACCGAATCGTAAGACGCCGGCGGAATGAATTTCTCTTAGGCGGGCGGCGGTTCGGCGGTGCGTGGGATTCGGTTCAGGATTCTGAGCAGGTCGGCCATTTTGATCGGTTTCACGAGGTGTTCGTCGAAGCCGGCTTCCAGCGCCGTTCGGCGGTCGTCGTCGGTGCCGTAACCGGTCAGCGCGACGAGCAGCGTGGCGCCGTCCACTCCCATCCGCCGCGCGCCGCGGGCGACTTCGTAACCGTCGATCCCCGGCAGGCCGACGTCCACCAGCGCCGCGCCGGGCTTTTTCTCAACGAGCGCTTGTAGGCCGGTCGGCCCGTCGTCGGCGGTCGCCACCGAGAAACCAAGCCGGCCGAGCAGGTCGCTCAGCGACTCGCGCCCGTCGTCGTTGTCTTCGACGATCAACACGTCGACGCCGGTTTCGCGCGCTCCGACGCCGACGACGCGGCGGCCGGCGGGATCCTCCGTCGTGGAAGCAGGCGGGACCGCTCGGGTCAGCGGCGGAAGCAGCGGCAGGCGGACGATGAATTCGCTGCCGCG